>DFPA01000030.1 GCA_002377025.1 Patescibacteria group bacterium UBA3527 | reverse complement strand
TAGGTGTACCTTCTCGTATGAACTTGGGGCAAATTCTAGAGCTCCACTTAGGTATGGCTGCGAATACTCTTGGTTACCAAGCTATCGTGCCTCCGTTTGGTGGCGCTAATGTAGAAGATGTAAAGAATGAACTAAGAGAAGCGGGATTGCCGGAAGATGGCAAGATTCAGTTGCGGGACGGTCGAACCGGTGAGGAATTCGCCAAGAAAACAGCCGTGGGATATATGTACATCCTGAAACTTCATCACATGGTAGAAGACAAAATTCACATGCGTTCGATTGGTCCATACTCACTTATCACCCAACAGCCACTTGGTGGTAAGGCTCAGATTGGTGGACAGAGATTTGGAGAGATGGAAGTGTGGGCATTGCTTGGTTATGGTGCCGCATACACTCTACGGGAGATGTTGACCATTAAGTCCGATGACATTGTTGGTCGATCAGCTGCTTTTGACGCTATTGTGCGCGGAGAGCAAATTTCTCATCCGTATACACCGGCGGCCTTCAATGTATTAGTAAACCAACTCAAGGGATTGTCTCTCAGTGTCAATCTTAAAAGAGAGGAACGGAAGTTTTAACAGTCCAAAATAATCAAAAACAATATGGAAACAATAAGCAAAAAAGAAAACGTTCGTCCAAAGAGAAAGCCGGCAGATCTGGAAGAAGTAAGTCTGCGCTTGGCTTCACCGGATGAGATTTTGGACTGGTCTTCCGGCGAGGTAACCAAGCCCGAAACAATCAACTACCGAACGCAACGCCCGGAAAAACATGGTCTCTTTGATGAAAGGATTTTTGGCCCGGTAGAGGATTTTGAATGTTCTTGTAAAAAGTATCGAGGTATTCGATATAAGGGTATTACTTGTGAAAAGTGTGGGGTAGAAATTACTCGCGCAATTGTGCGTCGTGAACGTATGGGTCATATTGAACTATGTGTCCCGGTCTCACATATTTGGTTCTTGCGTGGTGTACCATCACGCATAGCTCTTATTCTGGGTATTACTGCTGCAGATATAGAAAAAGTCATTTACTTTGCCGGATACATTGTGACCAAGGTATCAGAGAGCGAACGAGCTCGACTGTTGTCAGAGCTACAAAACGAATACAAGGCTCGCCTGAAAGAATTAAAGAACGATGATGCAAAGGCAGAACTTAAGGCACGTATGGATGAAACCAAAAAGGCGATTGATGGTTTGCGCCAAGGTACTGTACTAGATGAGAACACCTTTCATAAGTACTCAATGAAGTACTCGAATCTTTTTGAGGCCAAGATTGGTGCGGAAAGTGTTTACGAACTATTCAAAGAGATTGATCTAAAAGAGCTAAAAGACAGGCTGGAAGAGGAACGTACCAAAGCCGGTGCTGCCGAGCGGGTGAAGCTTGATAAGCGTTTGTCATTGGTGCGAGGAATGATACATGCCGATGTGCGACCTGAGTGGATGTTCCTAAATCGTATTCCGGTTATTCCTCCGGCGCTGCGACCCATGGTTGCTTTGGAAGGTGGTCGACATGCGTCTTCAGACCTAAATGATCTTTACCGAAGAGTGATCAATCGAAACAATCGTCTGAAGAAACTTATCGATATTATGGCACCTGATGTAATCTTGCGTAACGAAAAACGTATCTTGCAAGAAGCAGTGGATGCTCTTATCGACAATTCCATTCGCCACGGAAACAGCGCTTATGGTGCCATGAGCCAAGCGCAACGGCGACCACTTAAGTCACTTTCTGATTATCTGAAGAGTAAACAGGGTTACTTTAGACAAAACTTACTCGGAAAGCGAGTGGATTACTCCGGACGAAGCGTGATCGTTATCGGTCCTGAGCTTCATCTTGACCAATGTGGTTTACCCAAACACATGGCTTTGGAACTCTTCCGTCCGTTTGTTATTGCCGAACTTTTGAAACAAGAACTGGCATACAATATTCGTGGTGCCGGCCGACTTATAGAAGATGGAGTACCGGAAGTATGGGCAATTCTGGAAGATGTTATTAAAGGCAAGCACGTACTTCTTAATCGTGCGCCTACACTTCACCGTCAGGGTATCCAGGCTTTTCGTCCGGTACTTATTGAAGGTAACGCTATTCAGGTACATCCGTTGGTATGTCGCGCTTTCAACGCCGACTTTGACGGCGACCAAATGGCGGTACATGTACCATTGTCCGAGGAAGCGCAAATGGAAGCCAAGGAAATCATTTCTGCCAATAGGAATATTCTTAAGCCGGGTAGTTCTGAGCCGGTGGTGTCTGAAAAGCTTCTTGATATGGCTTTGGGTGCCTATTGGATGACTAAAGAAGTAGAGGGCGCAAAAGGTGAAGGGAAATTCTTTTCTTCTCCAAATGACGCTATCAATGCCTACGACTATGGGCTCATCGATTTTCGTGCAAAGGTCAAAGTGTTGGCTACAGATACCGAGAAATACAGACAATTTGAAGGTCAGACTTTTGAAACTACCGTTGGTCGTTTGTTGTTTAACTCGGTACTTCCAAGTGATCATGCTTTCATCAATGAAGTTATCGTACAAAAAACGCTATTCAACATAATCATCGATATCATTGATGACCGTGGCGCTGATGCCGTACCGAAAATTGTTGATAAATTGAAGCATTTTGGCTTTAAGTACGCGACAGTGTCCGGTACTACATGGGGTATTGACGAAGTGGTTGTTCCGGAAGGAAAGTCTAGAGTTATCGAGGAAGCTCGTGCCAAAGAAAGAGAAGTATATGAGTATTTCAACAATGGACTCATTTCTCGCGATGAACGCCGCCGCATGATTGTGGAAATTTGGCACCACGCTAAAAGTTCTATTGAAGAGCTTTTGCCGGACACTCTGGACAATGATGGTTCTGCTTTTGAGATGTGGAAGTCAGGTGCTCGAGGTTCTATGGGTCAGATCGCAATGATGGCGGGCATGAAAGGTTTGATTGTGAATACTCGTGGTGAAACTTTGGAAACTCCGGTTATTTCTTCGATGAAGGAAGGACTCTCTCCAATTGAATATTTCAACACCACTCACGGTTCTCGAAAAGGTTTGGCTGACACTGCTCTACAGACTGCGAAAGCAGGATATCTAACACGACGACTCTTCGTAGTAGCGCAAGACGCTATTGTGACTGAGGAAGATTGTAAAACGAAGGCCGGCACAAAAATTAGTCGCATTTCTTCTTCAGGTATTGAAATTGCATTTTCTAAAGCCATCAAAGGAAGAATTTTGGCTGAAGACGCCGTCGACAGTAAAGGTAATGTTATCTTCAAAAAAGGACATCTTCTTTCTCGCCGCGACGCTATCGCTGTAGAGGAAACTACATGCGAAGAGGTGGTTGTACGTTCACCGATGACCTGTAAGACACTACGTGGAGTGTGTCAAAAATGTTATGGTATCGACCTCACCACTAATGATTTAGTGGATATCGGTGAAGCAGTCGGCACAGTAGCTGCGCAAGCAATTGGTGAACCGGGTACTCAGCTAACGATGAACACCAAACACGCCGGTGGTGCAGCACAGGTTGGTGGAGACGTAACGCAAGGTCTACCTCGTGTGGAAGAAGTGTTTGAGAAACGTCAACCAAAAATTCCCGCTATTGTTGCTAAGCATGACGGTGTAGTAGTAGAAGTGCGTCGTGAAGGACATGGGCGAGTGATAGTGGTTGCACCAGATATGACGGCAGCCGGTGCGCCAAAGAAAAAGGACAATGTTGAATACGAAGTTTCTCCACTGCGTGTAGTTACTGTTGCGAAGGGAGAAAATGTGAAGGCCGGACAGTTGATGACAGATGGCTCTGCTCACCTACCTGATTTGTTTAAGTTTGGTGGAGTAGAAGCTACTCAAGACTATATCATTTCTGAAATCAACAAGATCTACGAACTTCAAGGTGTAACTATTTCACGTAAACACATTGAGCTCATTGTTAAACAAATGATGAGTCGAGTGAAAGTTATCGCTTCCGGGGACAGTCACTTCACTGTGGGTGAGGTGGTAGAGGAATGGATCTTTGTAGATACCAACCAGAAGCTTAAGGAAGCTGGTAAGGAATTGGCTAAAGCTGATAAACTAATCACCGGTATTACAGAGAGTTCGCTTTCTCGAAAGAGTTTCCTCTCTGCCGCATCATTCCAAAACACAACTCGTGTTCTCATAAATGCCGCAGTGAAGGGTAGTGAGGACAACTTGGCGGGTCTTATGGAAAACGTAATCATTGGACGCTTGATTCCAGCCGGTACGGGGTTCAAGGGATCTAAGAAGCAAGAAATGATTGCTGACATACAAGATGCGTATGAGGACTAAGTATCGACAGCATCAATGAATCAACAAAAACCGCTCTTTTGAGCGGTTTTTGGTAATTCAAGAAAGAGTGCCGCGAATTAACTCTTTGTTTCAACAACCCCACATCAACCATTGAGTCTACCTATCATCAATGATATCAAAACTCTTCTCATATCATTGATGATAGGTAGAGAATGGACGAAGGTCATTTCTTTTTGGAGAGGAATTCCTCGGCCAAGTTGAAAAGCAGAAAGTGCCCCGGGTACTTTTTTCTCAGGCCATCAAATGTAAACGGATCAGAGTAATCTTTACTTTTTTGTACCGCTTTCCTCGTGGCAAGATCTTTCTCATATTCCTTTATCGCTTCACCGTAGGCTGGTATTTCTTGTTGGAGCCACTTTCTGGTGCGTGTAAAGGTGTTAGGGCTCACGTGCAATATTTCATTTACTTCCGCCTGTGACTTACCTTCCAAAATGAGACGTGAAATAAGTAGTCTTCTACCCAGAGTGAGCTTTTCACTTTCTGTCAATAATTTATCAATTAGATTTTTTGTCTCTTCAGGTCCTGCGCATTGCTCAATAGTTTCGTTGAGGGTACTCAAAATAACCTTCCTCTGTCTTCTTGTATGATGTCGGACACTTTTACTCATATTACATGTCTACCTATCATCAATGATATCATATTAAAGGTCATATCATTGATGATAGGTAGACGGTTGGGGATGATGAGTTGGGGGAGTATAATGGAGGGTAATTATGGCAAGTGATACTGTACAAAGAGTCAAAGACAGACTTAGTATTATAGATGTGGTGGCACCTTATGTGGAGCTTCATAAGGCCGGGAAGAACATGAAAGGCAAAAGTCCTTTTACCGAGGAAAAGACCCCTTCTTTCTTCGTTTCCCCGGATCGTAATATGTACTATTGTTTCTCCACGAGCCAAGGTGGTGACATATTTTCTTTTGTGCAAGCAATGGAGGGAGTGGATTTCAAGGGAGCGTTGAAAATATTGGCTGAAAGAGCGGGAGTGGAACTAGTTCCTGAGGATCCTAAAAAACGTTCTGAACGAGAACAACTTTACGCTATTTTAGAAGAAGCGACCAAGTTTTTTTCTGATAACTTACCAAGCAATAAACCCGCCAACGAATATCTTAAAAAGCGCTCAGTAAATGACAAAACCATAAATACTTGGAGAATTGGCTTGGCTCATGATGAGTGGCGAGAACTAAAGAATCACTTGAAAAAAAGCGGTTTTGCTCCAGAGCATATTAAGAAAGCCGGCCTAGTTAAAAGCACGGACGGTAAAGAGCCATACGATGTGTTTCGTGACCGAATAATGTTTCCGATATTTGATTCTTCCGGACGGCCGGTGGCTTTTTCCGGCAGGCTTTTAAGTAAAGATAGTGATCTACCAAAGTACGTAAACTCCCCCGAGACAGAGCTGTTTAATAAATCAGAGATACTTTATGGATACGACAAAGCCAAACATGGTATCCGCACTTTGGATTTCGCTTTGTTGGTGGAGGGGCAGTTTGACGTAGTTTTGTCTCATCAAGCAGGATATAAAAATGCCATAGCTGTTTCCGGCACAGCTCTTACTTCATCACACGTGGCTTTGCTACAAAGATTGTCAAACAGAGTTGTATTGGCACTTGATTCAGATCGAGCCGGCATTGCAGCGGTGAAAAGAGCAGCTAATATCATGCTTGCACGCGGTATGGATATCAAGGTTGCTAAAATGCCAACAGGTTCTGATCCGGCTGATATGGTGGCCAATGATCTGAAAGGTTTCAAGCAGGCTATAAAAGAAGCGAAACATGTAGTGGAGTATTTTCTTGAAGTAATAAAGGATGAAGTGCAAGATGAAAGAAAATTAAAACTCCGTGTGCGCGATGAGGTACTGCCATACTTGCTAAAAATCAAAAGTCCTTTAGATAGAGAACATTTTGTGGGAGTGGTGGCTGACTTTCTGAAGGTGAAAAGTGAAGCCATTAACTTGGAACTTTCGACTCTGGGAGACCAGTCCATATCGGAGAACGACACAACTCCTACAAAGATTAGTGCTAGTCCCAAGATTGGTTCCGATAGAAAGCAATCTTTACTTTCGTACATGATCGTAGCTCATGACCTGGTTGACAAGAACGTACAAAAAATAATTGAGAAAGCTCTGGAAAATATTTGTGGTGAACGTATTCAGAATATTGAAGAGTCAGTCGCAACAGAAATAAAGAGTAGAAGTTTGTTTGAACTTGAAGAAGCATTCTCTGATCTTTCCGATGATCAGGTGCTTGATGAACTGGCTTCCAGACTTGAACAGTTGCGACAAATCGTAGTAAGAGAGGATTTGCAGAAGAAAAAAATAGAGCTAGCAGCACTTGAAACAGGAGGCAAAGCAGATGACGTTGTAAAAATTCTAGAAGAAGTCAAATCACTTCACGATAAACTTAGCCAAGAGCCTATAACAAAAAAGGACTTGCAGGGATTGTAAATTGCGGTATAGTAGCACGGTATTACCCCGTAAGGGTTTTATTTGCATATCTAAATGCCAAAAAAGGTTTCAACAAAGAAGTCAGCGACTTCTAAAACAAAAGTAACCAAAAAGGCAGTCAAAAAAACTGCTAAACCAAAGGCAAAAAAAACAGTAGCCACCAAAAAAACTGGGGCTAAAAAAACATCTGCCAAAAAAACTATTAAAAAAAGTCCAGTAAAAACTGCGACTAAAACTAAAAAGACCACAGCTAAAAAGGTTAAGAAAACCACGAAAACCAAAAAAACCACTCCGCCAAAAAGAGTCAAAAAACCCCTCGTTAGAAAGAAGGTTAGCAAAGTAGAAAAGGAAAAGCTGGCTAAAGTTAGCGAGATTTTGCAAATGGGACGTGATCGTGGATACGTCACGTATGATGAAATCATGCGTTTTTTCCCAACTATCGAGAAAGACGTTCCTTTCTTGGAAGATTTGTACGAGAAAATAGACACTGCTAACATTGATGTTCTGCAAAGTGGTGGGATGTTGGGTGACGATGAGACCGAGGAACTCTTGGCACAGAAAAATGCTTATCGACGCAATGACAGTAGCTATGACTCCATTCAGATATATTTGCGTGAAATCGGTCAGTATCCGCTTTTGACTGCGCAGGAGGAGAAGGATTTGGCTAAAAGAATAGAAGATGGAGACGAAGAAGCTCGCAACCTATTGGCTCGCGCCAATTTACGTTTGGTGGTTTCCATTGCTAAGAAATACGTGGGTCGTTCGCCTGACTTAACTCTACTGGACCTGATCCAAGAAGGTAATCTGGGACTCTTTAAAGCGGTTGATAAATTTGACTTCACTAAAGGATTCAAGTTTTCTACCTATGCTACATGGTGGATTCGCCAAGCTATTACCAGAGCACTGGCCGATCAATCTCGTACTATTCGTATTCCAGTTCATATGGTGGAGACAATGGCCAAGTACAAGCAAGTTTCTCGTCGTCTGGCACAAGACCTCGGCCGCGATCCAATGCCGGAAGAAATTGCTACCGAGATGAATATAGAGGTGGAAAAGGTGTATCAAATCGAAAAAATAAGTCAAGACACCATTTCTCTTGAGCTTCCGATAGGGGACGACGACGACCGTTCAAGACTCTCAGACTTTATTTCAGATGATAAAATGGTCTCTCCGGATCAAGAGGTGTCTCATAGCATTTTGGCTGACCAAATTATTGAGATTCTGGATACACTTTCTGAGAAAGAGCGAAAAATTCTTGAAATGCGGCACGGGCTTATCGATGGTACCTATCATACTTTGGAAGAGGTTGGTAAGGAGTTTGGTGTAACGCGAGAACGCATCAGGCAGATTGAGGCTAAGGCTCTTGAGAAGATACGTCAGCATGACAAAGCTAGGCGGCTAAAATCCTATTAACAGACCATCTGCTTTGTTGTGTTTCGTAAAGTGGCATTAATCATACTCACCAGTACGATGAATGCCACTTTACTAACACCCCCACTTCTTACTTATTGTTAGGATTTTAGGTGGCAGACAACTCCTGCTGAATGGGGCCGAATGTTACGTTGTTGTTATTGACATCGATCTTGCCTGAGAAATACGGAGTGAAGACAGTGAGAGCAATGGTGGCGACTGCAAGTCCAATGGCCATGGTAGGTAAACCTTGCTTCATCCAGTCGATAAAGCTGATGGGGTTTTCTGTTTTTTCAGACTTAGCCATCACAATTACACCGGCAGTAGAACCAATTGGTGAACCGTTACCACCAAATCCTACACCAAAAGCCAGTGCCCACCATAAGATTTCAGTCGGTATACCTTGTGTGCCGAGGTAGGTAATAATGGGAATCATTGCTACTGTGAGAGGGATGTTGTCGACTATTGCCGACAGTACTGCACTGGCCCACAGGATAATAAGGGCGGTTGCCAGCAAGTTGTTTTCGGCTCCACCGGTGATAAGGTTGGCAACGTGTTCTAATATACCAGCGTACTCTAGTCCTCCCACAATCACGAATAATGAGCCAAAAAAGAGCAGTACGGAAAGCTCGCATTTCTCAAGAATTGCCTGCGGGTCATGTTTTGGTGCTACCAGAATAAGTGCCAAAGAGGCTCCGATAAGCGCCACAACCGCCGGCTCCAGATGCAGGGCACTATGTAAGAAGAAAAGTGTCACTACTAAAGCAAAAACCAACAGAAGCTTTTTGACCATCTGTGGTTCCTTAATAGCGTGACTTTCGTCCATTTGCATCAGCTGTTCAACATTGTCCGGTTGTTTAGCTAAGTCTTTGCGAAAAAGAATCTTGAAGAAACCAAGAGTGACCACCCAAGTCACAAGTACTACTGGCAAGGTATGAATCAGGAAGTCATTAAAGGAGAAACTGGCTGCTGAGCCGATCATAATGTTTGGCGGGTCTCCTACCAAAGTACCCGTACCTCCAATGTTTGAAAGTAGGGCCTCTGCCATCAGAATTGGTACAGGATTGATTTTAAGCATTTCAGCAATGATGATAGTAATAGGTACTATCAAAATGATAGTAGTGACATTGTCGAGAATCATCGAGAGTGCAGCTGTAATACCGGATAGTGCGACTAACAAATACCAGGGATTACCTTTGGTCTTCTTGGCAGTCCAGATACCTAAGTATTGAAATATTCCGGTGTGTTCGAGCATGCCGACAAGTATCATCATTCCGAAAAGTAGACCTAGAGTATTGAAGTCCACTACATACATCAAATCTTCCGGGCGATAAAAGTCGAAGTATATGCCGGCTAGTACCATCGCCACTGCCCCCACGAGTCCGATTACTGTGCGGTGGATTCTTTCCGTTAGAATAAAGAAGAATGTGACCACGAAAATCGCTCCTGCTACTAATTCTATAGTTCCCATGTTATTTAGTTAGACAAATAAAAAACACCCAAAAAGAGCGTTGTAAGGTTGTTTATTAATCTGAGTCGCTAATATTTAAGAATTTAGCCAAAATATGTTTAAGGCCACGGCGAGAAACCACTCCTAATGGGCGGTTGTCTTCATCTACTACCGGAATTCTCATACTACGATTGGTAATGGCGGTTGCGGCCACAGCCATCAGGCCGTCATTGACTGTTACAGGACTCATGTCAGTCGACATGAAAAAAGACACCTGTTTTTCTTCCGCATCACTTACCGCACTTTCAAACATTTCTTCGGTAGCAAAGTTGGCAGCAATACTATCGCCATCTAGGTAATCTGGTACGATTGCATCCAGTAAATCTGATACACAAATTTCACCGGTCAGCTCACCTTCTTTGTTTACCACCAAAAGGGTGTTAGTTTTTTCAGTCACCATTTTTTGCAAAGCATCTCTGAAGGATACTTCCTCACTGATCGTGACTGCAGGCTTCATTATATCTTTTACTTCCATTCTGTATTAGATAATGCAAACATAATTTCAATGAAATCATGTTTCAATTGGTTAATTCTAATTTACTTGCAGTGTCCCGTACGTATGAAAATAAACAGGTAATCTAGGGAGATTACAATATCCGCTTCAGGATCCGCAACAAGAGTATCATACTCCTGTTTCTCTCCGCGGGCAATTATTTATGCTAGACTTTCTTGGTAATGTCACATCTGAGCTCAGAATTTTATGATGCTTACAAAGCTCTTAACAAGGAGCAGAGGATGGCTGTCGATACCATTGAAGGGCCGGTTATGGTGGTGGCCGGTCCCGGTACGGGTAAGACACAGATTCTTACTTTACGAATCGCCAATATTCTTGCCAATACCCAGACCTCACCAGAAAATATTCTCGCTCTTACTTTTACAGAGTCCGGAGTAAAGGCTATGCGTAACCGTTTGCGTCAGTACATAGGCAGTGCCGCTTATCAGGTGCCTATTTACACTTTCCATGGCTTTGTAGAGAAACTGTCGCGTGAGTATCCGGAGGAATTTATACGTCTTGGGACGGGTAGAGTGGCCGATGATTTGGAAAGAATCAATATACTAAAGAATATTGTTGATGGTGGTGAAGTTAAAAAACTACGACCTTCGGGCCGACCAGACTACTATTTGCTACCTCTCAAGCGTCAAATAGATGACCTTAAAAGTGAATTTGTACAACCGGATGATTTGCGTCTAATCATAAACGAGCAAATAAAGACGCTTTCCCAGATGGAGCGCTATCACGAGAAAGGCGCATATAAAGGTAAACAGAAAGGAGACTATACAAAGCAAGCTGAGGCCATAGAAAAAAACGAAGAATTGTTATTTGTGTATAGGCAATATGAAACATTGCTAGCAAGTAGCAATCTTTATGACTTCAACGACATGCTCATTCACGCGGTGAGGACTTTGGAAAACAAGAACGATGTTTTATTTGATTTACAAGAAACCTATCAGTACGTTTTGGCCGATGAACATCAAGATGTGAACGGTACCCAAAACAAGCTCCTAGAGTTGCTAATGGATTTTCATGATAGTCCTAATTTGTTTGTGGTGGGCGATGAAAAACAAGGCATTTTTCGCTTCCAGGGTGCATCACTAGAGAACTTTCTATATTTTGAAAATCATTTCAAAGGAACTAAAGTAATATCACTAACAGAGAACTATCGGTCAGGTGCCAATATACTTGATTGCGCTCATTCACTTATAAAAGTGGACGAAGGCCCGTTGAAAAATTTGCGTATCCCGCTGGAGGCCGCAGCGGTGAAAGATTCGCAAGTGGAATTACGTGAGTTTTCACATGTTGCCGTTGAAGCTGATTGGCTTTTGGAAGCGGTGAAAACCGAACTCCAAACAGGGGTGTCAGGTAATGAGATAGCGATAATCGTGCGAAGTAACAGAGAGGTGGAGCAAATTGCTGCACATTTACGCAAGCATGGAGTGAGTGTACGAGCCTCGGCAGATAGTGATATTTTAGACCATCCCATTACTATCTCCATGCTAGAGTTACTCAAAGGGGTAATACACTATAACCAAGACGAAGTCTTGGCCCCGCTACTTCTTAACTCCTACTGGGGTATAGACAGCGGCGATGTAGCCAAAGTGCTGGCAGCAAGAAGTTACAAAAATCCATTGTGGAGTATATTGAATAATAAAAAGCTCCTAACTTCTCTGGAACTGACTAATTCTGCAAAGATTACCAATTTCACAGCGACTATTTTGCAGGCGAGAAACAGTCTGGAGAGCAAGCCGCCGATAGATACACTTGAAACGTTGTTAAAAGACAGTGGTTTTTTGGAACATGTAATCGCCACCTCTCCGGTGGAAGGCGCGCGAGTGGTGCGCCGGCTCTATGATGAAGTGGAAGAAATGACTAGAAGCAAAAAGGCTGCCACTTTAAAAGACTTACTTACTCTGGTTGAGACTTTACAGTTGTACAAGCTTCCGCTTACAGCACCGTACATACAAAACGACGATAACGCAGTTACAGTAATGACAGCCCATAAGTCTAAGGGCCTAGAGTTTGAAGTGGTTTTTATTCCCGGTTTAACCCACAAAACTTGGAGTGGTAGTACTGCGCGCAAAAACTTTCAGGTGCCACTTTTGAAATACGTGCCGGAGGAACTTGAAAAGGAAGAAGACGAAAGGAGGCTTTTGTATGTAGCAATGACAAGAGCTAAGCATAGGCTTCGACTTTCTTTCTCCAACTTAAGTACAGAAGGTAAAGATTTACAGCAGGAAAAACTGCTTGATGATTTGGCTGTTGACACTTATGAGAGGGTTAGTACTGACAAAGAGGAAAAAAGTTTTGCTCCGCTGAAAAAAATAGAGACAGTAACAAGAAATTCGGTATTAGATCACTCATTTGTAAAACAAGTGTTTAAGGATAGAGGTTTCTCAGCTACTTCACTCAATAACTACTTAAAGTCTCCGTGGAATTATATCTTCCGTAATGTGTTACGCTATCCCGAAACACAGTCCGAATCGATGCTGTTTGGTTCTTTGGCACATAGCATTATTGAGGAAATATCCAAAAATAGAAAAATGTTGAGTGCCAGTGAACTCAATCAATCTATCGATAGGGAACTTGGGAAAGTTATGCTCAGCGAAGTGGAATATTCACGACTGCATGAACGATTGCTCGTAGCTCTCTCTGCTTATGGTGATCACTTGGTGCGC
>DFPA01000023.1:11979-19274 GCA_002377025.1 Patescibacteria group bacterium UBA3527 | reverse complement strand
TTCATTTTTCTTCAGATAAGCAGTCACCTCTTTTGGTTTAGTCTCGCACATAGAACGCAAAAGCCAAGAAATGGCTTTAGTGACAAGAATATCTGTTTCGTGCTTGAGAGCTTCGATATTTTCATAAGCTAAACCGTGCAGCCTCTTGTCGCCACTCTTTACTGTCGGCCAGGTGAGAAAAACCAATGAGGAGCGACGCAAGCTGACATTTTTGGATTTCGTTTGACTTTTAAGCCATCGCTTCCATTCATCCCAGTTCTCTAACAGCTCATCGGCAGTGAAAATGTTTTGACAAAGCGCATCCACCTCCGCCCAACCAACCAGCTCTTTAAGCCAATCCTCTAGCATTTTGTGAGTTACCAACTTCCTCACGTCCGGCTTCATACCCAGTAAATAGCCGGCCATAGTTTTTTCCTCGTGTGATTTACCACTAAACAAACCGTCGACCACAGCCAACAACTCTCTATTGGAAACATCTTTATTGTCCTTGCACCAGTCTTTCAAAATCTTCCGCCTAGTTGGTACACGTACAGCATAATAAAAGTGGTTGCTTCCAGTATAGCTATCCCCTGCCATCACTGGATTAGCCTCACCTTTGTATTTCTTCAATTCCCTTAATATTTCTTGATGATATTTTTTGTTCATTTGTTGATTATTACAGAATTTTAAGAAACAGCGAAATTTAGATGAACTACGAGGAGTATAAAGAAAAAAGACCCTATCTGGGTCTTTTTTCTTGAAAATTTCACAAACCAGATGAGATGTAAGGCGCACGAGGAATTTGATACGAGCCGTACACCTAGTACGGTGAGTAGTAAATTACCGAAGTGTAACGCAGCAGATCGCTGGTTTGGTAATTTTCTACCAGGCAAAATGGGCGCCACAACGCCAAAATCACGAAATAATAACAAAAACAATCCGCTTCGCCCACTGCGGGTTGGGCTATTCGCCCACGCGGATTGTCTTTGCAAGAGAATACCGGTGTATTAAGAGTATCTGCAGTAAAATATCCGATGATTTTGGAGCTGGATGCTCCATTTTGCAACTGGAATTTAGTTCGCTCCGCTTCTAAATTACCAGGCAAAATGGGCAAAGGCTCTATTAGCCTCAGCCATCTTATGTACATCTTCCTTTTTCTTCACTGCTGCACCTTCTTCTTTGGCAGCTAGCATGAGCTCTGTCGCTAGAGCTTTGTGCATTGGAATACCTTTAGCGGAACGAGCCGCACCAATAATCCAACGAAGTGCCAGCGCGAGCTTGCGCTCCGGTCGCACTTCTCTTGGCACTTGGTAGTTGGCTCCACCGACACGCCGCGAACGCACTTCCATAGTAGGGCCGGCGTTACGCAAGGCTGTTTCAAAAATTTCCAGTGGTTCACCACCTCCTTCTTTGGCATTTTTAATTTCCTCAAAAGCAGCGTACACGATTTTGCGCGCTGTTTCCTTCTGACCACGAAGCATGATGTAGTTGATAAGTCTTTCGACTTCAACTGAACCATACTTGATGTCAGATTTTACTTCTGGTCTGTTTTTAATTGGTCTACGCATTTTAGAATTTCTTATGAGTGTTAACGAATTAGAAATTCTTAAACCCAGTCTCGCTTCGGGCGATATACGCACACGAATAATTTTTAGTATGAGCCCGTAACAAGAAGTGGAGCTGGGTAAATCTAATTCATTTATTTAATGCGCGAAGGGTGAGAGTATGACAATTCATCCTTTCATTCTTCGCATAATGGTCGCCCTTTAGGGTACCAATCGTTATCTGTAGCGAATATAAACTATTAATTTTTCTTTTTCAAATCAGGTGGAAATTTTTTCCTAACAAGGCAGATGAAGAAATTGGATCGAGCCGTACACGTAGTACGGTGAGATTCAATTTACTGAAATCTAACACCGCTAGGAAGAAATTTACTCTGATTTAGGACGCTTCGCTCCGTAGCGAGAGCGACCTCGGCGTCGCGCATCTACCCCTGTGGCATCGTATTTACCACGAACAACTGTGTATTGTACACCGATGTCCTTAACTCGACCGCCACGCACCAGGACCACAGAGTGTTCCTGAAGAGTGTGTCCCATACCTGGAATGTAAGCCGTGATCTCTTGACCATTGGTTAAACGAACACGAGCAATCTTACGAATCGCAGAGTTAGGCTTGCGGGGTGTTTTGGTGGTAACACGAGTACATACACCTCTTTTAAAAGGTGAGAAGTAGCGATTGGGCTGGTTCTTGATTTTGTTGAAACCAGACTCCAAAGCACCGGTCTTTGATTTTCGTACCGGATCGCGTCGCTTCTTGCGTGTTAATTGATTAATTGTTGCCATAAAGCCCGCCTACAATACTACATTTAACTGTTTTTGCAATCATCTACAAACCCAAACCAGAAATTGACTGGGTTAAAAATAGGGTTATTTTGTAAAGAGGACCACCAAAAACATAGAACACGAGGAGGATAATGACCGCGAAAGACAGAATTATATTTCGTTCCATCTTCATACGGAGATTTTCGTATTTCATACGCCAATCATGTGATAAAAACATTGGCCATATTTTTGAGCCATCTAACGGTGGTATTGGTAATAGATTGAAGAAAGCCAGAAATAGATTGAGAGCGATAGCCATCACGCAAAGCTCAATTAGTTTATCGGGCAAAGACAATATGGGTGACAATCGCACCAACACTCCCAAACCAAGTGCGATTAGTATATTAGCCAATGGGCCGGCAAAGGCCACTTTGGCTTCACCCCACTTTTGATCTCGAAGATTGTACGGATTATACGGTACAGGCTTTGCCGCACCAAAAAGTATCGGTGAGCCGCTCATAACCAAAAGCCCTGGTATGATGACAGACATTAACGGGTCTATATGTACGAGAGGATTGAGAGTGAGTCGACCCTGCAGCTTAGCGGTTGGATCACCTAATATATTGGCTACATAACCATGCGCTACTTCGTGAATCACCACTGACGCCACTAATATAAGTACCAAAATAATATAAAAATCCATGTGTTCGAGTATAACATAGGGGAATGTATTGCATATAAAAAGTATTGTGGTAGGATGAGCGCACGAAATTATGGCTAAGCAATGCGATATAACCGGAAAGAAAACCCAAATTGGGGGACGTTACTCAAACCGCACTCGTGCGACGCAGTTTAATCCTTGCGGAAAAGTTAAGCGTCAGCCAAACATTCAAAAGAAAAAGATCTATGTAGCGGAACTGGACAAGAATATTACAGTAAACGTATCTACCAAGGGTCTACGTACTATTGCTAAAAATGGTGCTTACAAAACTCTAAAAGCGGCTGGAATCATTTAGAGTTTTTGATGAAAAGCCCGCGGCCTACGGCCGCGGGCTTTTCATCTTTTCCTCCATACTGATAAACCATCGGAGACAAAAGAAATATCTTCACCAAATGCAGTACTTAAAATGGTTGCTCCAAAATTTTGTACTCTATCTACAATGACCTCATGTGGATGTCCGTAAGTATTATTGGCGCCTGCAGAAACTACCGTATATGCAGGGTTTACTGCTGCCAGAAATTTTTCACCAGTTGAGGTTTTTGATCCATGATGACCAAGTTTCAATACTTGCGCTTCAACATCTTCTCCGCTTTCTACTAAGTAATCTTCTATCGCAAATGGAGCGTCACCGGTGAGCATAAATCCTACATCCTTATATTGTAGTAGAGTAACTATAGAGCCTGCGTTGGTCTCTAATAGCGAAGGGTCGTAGGCCGGAGAAAGGACTTTCAATACAATGTCCGATTCAAGCCAAATCTCCTGCCCTGTACGGGCAAAAATAATGTCAGCTCCTTCTTCAAGAGCCAATGCATAGAAAAATTGCCCCTCACCTTCACTCTGTGTAGCCTCCGTAAGGAGAATAGAATCTACCTCAAACCGCGGCAATACTTCGACTAAACCTCCGATATGATCTAAATCTGGATGAGTACTGACCACCAGATCAATACCGCGGTCGTACCATGTCATATATTTGCGCAACGCAGTTAAAACAACACTCCCGTTTCCACCATCGATGAGCACTTGCTTACCAGATGGTGTCTCTATGAAAATTGCATCACCTTGTCCAACTGCCAAAAAGCGTACCTTCATCAAATCATCAACATCATAACGTAAACCAGCCAACCAAAAGGAAGTCACTCCGATAACGAACACCAGAACTAAACAAGAAAAACGAAGTAAATATACATTTCTATTCACGTATTTATGATACTATGAGAAAACTAAATAATTGGAACCTATGTACGAAGCTAAAACATTCAATATCCCGTCATTAGACGGAATTTCAAGCCAAACCATCGAAGAACATCTTGGCCTGTATAATGGTTATGTTAAGAATCTGAATCACATTCTGGATTCTCTTAAACAAGTAGTTGATCCATACGCCAAACGCGAAATGCAGCGCCGGATGGGGTTTGAATTTGGCGGTATGCGTAATCATGAGTATTATTTTGCGCAGTTTGAAGAAGGGTCTAAAAGCTTACCCCCCGGGAAACTCAAAGAGCTTATTGAAGAACAATATGATAACGTTGATTCGTTTGTCGATTCTTTTAAGGAAATCGCTTCTACCAGAGGTGTCGGTTGGGTAATTGCCTATATCGATAAAAGTGTTAACAAACTCGTTATGACTTGGGTTGATGAGCAACATCTAGGGCAATTGGTTGATGTAGATATGGTGCTTGCTCTCGACATGTGGGAGCACTCTTATATGCTCGACTACCCGCCGAGTAAAAAGAAGGATTATATCGAAGCATTTTTCAGAAACCTCAACTGGGAAGTGGTGGCTGGGAGAGTCTAACGGAAATAAATAGGTAAAGTTTCGTCCCCATCTAGGCCTAGGCCGGTTTTTTGAGAACCGGTCTTTTTGTTTTTGGCATCACCTTCGTTACCGACGATTTGTAATTCATCTTCTTTAATCACTTGCCAACCACGCAACGGGTCTTTGTCCCGATTGAGTAAATACCAGTAAAGACCGATCATTGTGGCATAAAGTATCAGCACCAGAGCAAATGGGAAAGCCGGTACCTCAAGTGCTGACCACGGAAGCTTTCCAAACGATTCTGCCACCCACAAGATATAGGTCAATACCAACGTGGCACACCACCCCGCTACTGTCGCTAAAGGTAGCGAAACAAACGCCAGTATACCAGTGACAAACGTAAGCAACATGGCAGCCGCTACCATGGGCAATACTAGTAAATTTACCACTATAGCCACTACGGAAAACTCTCCGACCTGATAAAGAAGGAGTGGCAATACCGCAATCTGGGTAACCAATGTAGCTACCACAAATTCTTTTACCCTTCCTTTACTGGTAACAAAGGTCATCTTGTCCTCAAACCAAGCGGCTGCAAATACGAGGCCAAGAGTAGCTAGAAAAGATAACTGAAAACCTGGATCATAAACAAGAAGAAAAGGATTAAAAAGTAACATCACGGTACCCGCAAGAAACAGTACCCGCACTATAGAAGCACTTTTGCTCATTGCACGACCCAGGAGTACCAACGAAGCCATGATACTGGCTCTGAGTACAGTCGCTGACAGTCCCACTAAAAGTGCGAACAGAGTGATGCCGATAATACTAACTATAAAACGCCATCTGAAATGGAACCAATAGGCCGAAACAAACATGAAAAAAGCGGCCACCAGCATGATGTTGTAACCGGACAAAACAACAATATGAATTATTCCGGTACGTCGAAATATATTATTGAGCTCTTCTCCGAGAGCACGCTTTTCTCCCAGAAGTAAACCCGCCGCCAATCCTACTTCAGGGTAAGGAAGTATGGATTCCAACTTACTGAGAAATTTTTGTTTAGCTCTAAACAACCACGACATCAGTTCATTGCCATTGCCCGTTGAAACTATTTCCAGTGATTCAGGGTAGCGCATCAAATGAGACACTCCTTTGGCTTCTAAATAACCGGAATAATTAAAAGTGCGCCCTAAATCCGTTACAAAATCTTCAGGTAAAGAAATTTTTCCAACCACTCGCACCTCATCTGCGTATGATAAACTCTCTGACCGCTCGGCGATTACTAAAAGCAGACCGTAGTCAGTTTTGATATACAGATGTTGACTGGTATCTCGTACATCTGGTTCACGCACTATTACACCGGTAATGGTGACGGTCTTGTTTACATACTCATGAAAAACCGAAGTGGCAAATTTGGAAGCCTCATAATCCATTCGCCAGTAGGCAAAAGAGAACGTCAATACAAAAACAACGGCAAGCAATATGATTTTATGAGGTTGCCCTAGTATTTTTTTGTGTAGCAAAACCACTCCCACCAGAACAATAAATACTAGAGCTAAGGAAGTCCAATGCAAAACAAAAAATGAACGGACTAAAATACCGCTCACCACTCCCGCAACAGACAAATAAAAAACCCACTCCTTCATCTATTGATCCAATGCTGCATTTACCAATCTGTCAGCTTCTTTGTTTAGTTCTCGACGCACATGCGTGAAAGTAAGGTGAGGAAAGCTGGACACTCGCAAATTATGAATCTCAATAAAAAGCGGGACTAGTCCCGGGTCCTTTATTTGATATTCATGATTTAACTGTTTTTTAACAAGCTCGCTGTCAAGGCGCACTTCAAAAGACATATCTTTTGTGGCTTTACCGTATTTTTTCTTTAGAGTATTAAGCGCTGTTGCAACTGCTTGGTACTCAGCGTAATTGTTCGTGCTATTGCCGATTGCCTCTGCCACCTCGCATAATATTTCCCCTGTCTCATTGGTAACATACACACCTACCGCTGCCGGTCCGGGGTTACCTCTGGCGCCACCATCAGTGTAGACAATTACTTTCTCCATTTTCCTATACTACCACGCTATTTGCCTCCCATACCAGGCACATGATCCCATCTATCACGACCGGCTATTGGTGGCATTCCTGCTCGCACCAACACATCTACCACTACCCAAAACTTTTCCGTATCAAATTTCTTGCTTTTAACTCTTCGCAAAATGGCATCATAGGCGCCTTGCCGTACTCGATCCTTGATTTTGGCTGCTGTATTCTCGCTAATATGCAAAGTTTTTGCAATTCTGTAAGAAGTATAGTCCGCATCAGCCATGAGAATAGCTGCCATGCGCTTAATGAACATCATCTTTTCAGTTTCAGTAAAAAAATCATCAAACACATCGTCTATTTTTCCATCACGCAGGACTTTAACAAACTGCTTTGTCAGAGCTTGTTTATTTTCCTTGTCCAACTCAACCTTTGATACTCTCGCCATCTACCAACTATACCGCAATTAATTGCAGTA
>DFPA01000023.1:583-11610 GCA_002377025.1 Patescibacteria group bacterium UBA3527 | reverse complement strand
AAAATTCTGACGGAGACAAGCGTCTACTTTAAAAGATTTCAATCAAACGAAGGCGGATCTGTGAGCGACCCATGAAAAAAGACCTCTCCACGTTGGCAATTAGATTACACGGTTCTCCCTGTGTCGGTTCTTTCTTAAAGTCTCTAGGAAGCTTAAAAAATGCAATAGCATCCAGTGGTCCGGTAACCGTATCAAAAACCAGCTTGGTGTGCTCGGCACTCTTACCGAATGTACCAGAGATTCTCGGAGCGACATTCTTAAAAAGAAAAATCGGTTTTTCATTACCTACACCAAACGGTGCCAGGCGCTCTAAATCTTTTATCAAACTACTGTTTACATCGTTTATAGATAACTCCATATCTACTTCATATTTCATGCTTGATTTTGACGTCAACTTACTTCCGTGAACCGAAAGTAAAGCTTGAGGTAGGTCGTGAATCTTACTTTCATGTACCGAGAAACCTCCAGACATGTGGTGGCCACCATATTCTAGAAAAAATTCTGAACATTCATTCATAAGGTCCACTACATTCGTATCACCATCAGAACGGCACGAACCTTTTATAACTCCCTTACCGTCTCTTCCCCACGCAAAGCATGGCTTATTGTGTTCATCGGCCAACTTGCCTGCCACCAGGCCCACCAAAGACGGTCTCCATAACGGATTTCCCACCACCAGAACTTCAGGCATGGATTCCATTTGTGCCACCTTACCGTGCGCTTCTCGCACCATGGAAGCTACAATCCCTTTTCTTTCATTGTTTAGTTTTTCTAGATTCTCTACCCTATTTCCAACACTCTTTTCATCATTTTCAATTAAAAGCTCCAGGGCTATTTCCGGTGAATCCATCCTGGACGCTGCATTGATACGTGGACCGATTGTAAATCCTACGTCATCTTCCGTAAGATAAGCTTGGTTGCACCTTTGCTTACGCAGGAGTTGTTGTAAGCCCGGCCGACGAGATTTACGCAACACTTTTAGCCCATAGTAGGCAAGAGTACGATTCTCTCCACGAAGCTCTACCATGTCTGCTAGCGTTGCCAGACCAACCATGTCGAGCCACCATTTCTCTTGGCCTGGTTTTAGACCAAAATTTCCTTTGGCTAAAAGCGCTGTCACTACCTTAAACACTACTCCGGCTCCACATAAGTGCTTAAAAGGATAATTATCACCTACTTTTGGATTTACTATCGCCAATGCTTCGGGCAGCACTTCTCCTGCTTCGTGATGGTCGGTAATAACAACATCAATGTTAAGTTGGTTGGCTTTTTGCACTGCTTCAACATCGCTCGTGCCGCAATCAACGGTGATAATGAGGTCCGCATCCTTATCCTGTATCTTATCAACCGCATCAACATTAAAACCAAAACCTTCTAAATGCCGGTGGGGTATATAGGAGAAAAAATTTGTGTATGAAATAGCTCGAAAAAAATCATGCCACACCACTGCCCCTGGTATACCATCACAATCGTAGTCACTGTAAATACAAATTTTTTCTCCCTGCTTGATAGCTCGTAGTATTCGATCGGTAGCTTCCGTCATTTCATTTAATAGAAAAGGGTCGTGCAACTCCTCTTCATAGCGAGGATTCAGAAAATTATCTATGTCACTCTCCTTGATTATTCCCCGATTATGCAAGAGTTGTCGTAGTACCTTTGAATACTTACTGACTGATTTATCATTTTCGCCCAATTCGGTTGCAACCTGATAGAAATCCATGCGCTCTATGCTAACATAATGCGATGGACGAAAGTATTTTTACCAAAATAATCAAACGCGAAATCCCTGGCCACTTTCTTTATGAAGATGATGTTTGTGTTGCTATCTTAGATGCCTTCCCCGCTGTGCGCGGCCAATCTCTTGTAATACCAAGAAAAGAAATAGATTACGCTTTTGATCTAGATGACGATACCTATCAACATTTGTTTAAAGTGGCAAAAATAATTGGACGCGCCTCTGACAAAGCACTGGGCGCCAAACGAACATGTCTGGTCATAGAGGGCTTCGAGGTACCACACGTACATCTAAAAATTTTTCCGATATTTAATACCGACAAAGCGCTGGGTGAAATAATGGGAGAAGTGCGTCAAGAAAATGCGGAAGAGTTGGCGAAAGTCGCGCAACTTATCAAAACTGAACTAGACACCGAACTTGCTGTCTAAAATAGCATCGATGGCTGGCAAGGTTCCAGTCTCAAGCAACGTTAACATTGCACCCCCGGCAGTAGAAATAAAGCTGATGCCTGAAATATCAACGTTGGCTATCAAGGCTGCGACGGTATCTCCACCTCCCACCACGCTATGCCCCCTACTTTTTGCCACTGCGACTCCAACCATAGTAGTCGGTTCTCCAAAACCATCTTCGTAGTTTCCCAACGGACCGTTCCAGAGAATATTTTTGGCTTTCTTGATCTTGGTATTCAACATCCGCACCGTTTTTGGACCGGCATCAACAATCTTATCGGTTAACAATACATTCTCTGGATCCTTGATACTGATTCCATCTAACCCCTCCACCACAACATCGAGAGGCAACAATAACTCGTTACTCTCTAGTATAGAACTTCCACGCAAATCGACATCAGATACAAGCGATTGACCTATTTCATATCCTCTAGCCTTAAAAATATCATTAGCCAATGCTCCACCAACAAATACTTCATCGTATCTTTTAATATACAGTTGCACTAAAGGTAGTTTGGTTTCAAATTTTGCGCCGCCCAGAATAAAAAGAGATGGATGTTTAGGGGTACGAGCTCCCTCCAATTCCTCATACTCACGCAAAAAATTCAAACCAAAATATGACGGCAGCTTCTCTGGTACACCAACCAACGATGCGTGACTCCTGTGTGAAGCTGCAAAAGCATCGTTTACATATATTTCGCCGAGTTTTGCCAACTTCGCTGCAAACTTCTTATCATTCATTGTTTCACCATCATGTTGGCGTAGATTTTCGAGTAAAACTATCTCACCCGGTTTTAAATTGCTAACCGCATTTTGTCCCTCGTTGCTACTAAATACTCCGCCCCATTTTATCTGGATATGATTTTTTAGTGACTTATAAACCGGCTTTAAAGTATCACTTTTGTCTCTTCCAACATGAGAAACTATGACTGTTTTTGCTCCCTGCTGACTTAAAAACTTGATTGTTTCCAAAGAACGTATAATTCGAAAATCATCTATTACCACCCCATCTGCAATAGGTACGTTTAGAGACGACCGTAGTAATACGGTCTTTCCTTTTAAACTTCCAGCCTTTTTAATATTAGGTAGCTTGAGAATTTTTGACATACTCTACCGCTGTATTCAATATGCTAACAAAATCAGCCGGTCGTAAACTGGCTCCCCCCACCAAAAAACCATCAACCTCGCCCGTCTCCAAGAGAGCCGCAGCATTTCCTTTTTTCACTGAACCGCCATAAATGATACGCACTTTTTTCGCTTCTTTTCGCCCGAAACGATCGGTAAGAATCTTGGCGATAAACAGCTTCATTTCTCTAGCATCCTCCGGCGTGGCAGTGTTCCCTGTACCAATGGCCCAAATCGGTTCGTAAGCAATAATGACATTTGGCAACCATGTCTTCTTTACATCTCGAAGTGCCGCTCGTAGTTGCGCCTCTACCACTCCAAAATAGTTTCCATGATCGTCACGAGCTTTCTCACCGACACAAATAACCACCTGCGTTTTGTTCTTTAAGACTACCTGCACATCACGATACACGTCTTCATCTGTTTCTCCACGCGCTCGACGTTCTGAATGACCAACCATCACATAACTGACGCCCACACTCTTAAGCATTGGCAAAGACACCTCTCCGGTATAAGCTCCCGTAGATTCAAAAAAAACATCCTGCGCCGCAAGTTCTATTCGCCGACTTGGACTTAGACGCTCTATTTCTGAAATAAACGGAAACGGCGGAGCTACTACAGCATTAATAGCGCTCTTCCTGCGACCATAACGATCACGAATCTCTGTAAACAATTTACGTGCTTTCCCAAGAGTGGCTGGATTTAACTTCCAGTTACCGATAACTAATGGTTTATGTGCTTTCATGTGTAAATTTTACCACGAACGTTTTACTTTAATCATTTGCGCTACAACACTAGTTATCTTGCTCTCTCCACTCTACAAAATAGTAATCATCGGAAGTATACGGCGTCAAAGGTGGTGGATTTAAAACCAAATCTCTATTATAGCTGTTATATCTATTTTCAAATCCGGAACAATACACGCCGCCACAGGTCCACTTGGTACCTACTCGGCCGTTGGAGACAATCGTACCATTAATGGTAAGTTGGTCGCGTAACACATATGGGTCTAAGCTCGAGGGTAAGTTATAGGTGGTGTAATAATTTCTCCCAAAGTGTCCCTCTTGAGCTATAAATATTCCCTCTACGGTCATCTGATCAGGTACATTGAAACCGATCAAAACATCATATTCGGCGATGGCCAGTAAACCGGAATCGTCATCGTAGTTAGTTAAGTTGTTATTGATGATAATAGAAGGATCATCGCTACTACTGCTTACATTAGCAGCTGCCAAGGTCACCTTGCCTTTCACCTCTCCTTCAACCCATACCATGTCTCGCACGTATATAACCGGACATTCTGCCGGTATGGTGTAGTTACCTTCATACCGAGTGTTTTGAATCATATTCAGCCAATATTCCCACCGGCGACTTGGCTCTCTTCTGGTTCTGCGTACGGTATACAAATCGAAAGTGCCATCATTTAAAAATCTGACCAGATAACCTTTGCGGTTGGTTGAACCAATATATACCCCGTATTCTTGGGCCTTATCTTTTATGCTGGCCAAATCAACAGTCAGACCGGTAAAGTTGATTGGTGCGGCGGGAAATTCCCACAAATTATCATTTGGACCTGCTCCAAATACTCCATCGACAGTTTGTGTCGGGCTGCAACCAAACGAACTGGTGCACCGCCAGTTTTCTTGTCCACTCGTCACGGTAGAATTGTTTGTGCCATCCATCCGTATACCCCCGTTGGAATGATACGGACCGACAATTTCTCTGTCACTCCCAGCCCAAACATTAGAGTTGATTATATACGCATATTCTGCCACCGTTGGTCTGGTGTAGCGACCAAAAACTGTACGGGTAATCTCGGGGCGGTCATAGGTATAGCCGGTAGAGTTGATTTCGATACTTTGTATTTCACCACAGTAAGCATTACCGGCGATATCAAGTGAAAACTCGCCGATATCCGAACTTTCCGGATCAGCGTAAGGTATGACATAAGGTCCAGGTGTAGTTGTACCATGAGTCACATCGCCCGGGTTATGAGCCAAATACCATTTGTAGTAGTTCAAACCGGCCTCTGCAATGGTTAATGCTTTTTCTTTTTGCAATACCTGTTCCTGTGTTTTAGATTGGGTGACTACAAAACCTAGAAAACTAAAAAGAAGAACTGTAAATATTGACCCGTAAACCAAAACTAAAACCAATAGGGCTCCTTGTTTGCTGTTTTTATTTTGCAAATTACACATTAATCTCTAATGTTACGAAGTGTTGCACTCGAACGCAGCATATATTGACCTGGGTCTCGTACCGGATCTATATTAACTATGGACTTTACCTCTACGTAGCGCACATCTGTCAAATTGTCTGCGCTTATAACTTCTGTGCCACTAGCATCATAATACTGGAAGGTGGACTCCCCTTGAATCAAATTTTGCACATAGGCCGATACGATACTGGTGGTATCGGGATTATTTAAATCGTAAGTCGCCGGCGTACCGGTGGCTTCGTACACATATTTATATAGGGTGGTGCTGGCGACAAGCTCATAACTCACATACTCAACACTATCGTCACGATCGATATCACTGTAGAATCCAATTTTGTGCTCATCCATTACCCGCAACGGGAAAGCGCCGTTATCAGCATAGGTCATCTCGCGAATATCTCGTACCAGAGCAGTGACTCCCTTCCTGGCATTTTGCACCTGATATGCTTGGGCGAACGTGTAAGCGTTTTGTCGATACATTGTATGTACTCCACCCATTACTACCACCATAATAATAGCAAACAGTGCCGAAACAATAATAACTTCCGGTAGTGAAAACCCTTTTTTCTTTTGTTTTGACTTCAGATTATACATACTAGCTACTGGTCAATATAACTGTAACGTGGGAATTAGTACCTACCTCAACATTCGTTATTTGCTCCGCGACGTAACCTGAAGCGCTCACATCAAGAGTGTAGTCGTTGGCCGTGGTAAGCCCTCCTCCGCTAAACAGTGTCTGTCCGCAAAGAGAGGAAACTTGCGTTTCATCATATGTACCACGCGTCAATTGCACGTTTGCTCCCGGTATTTCATTACCATCAACATCTGCCACCAGCACATGTAGTGCCGGCGACACTGAGGCAATGAGAGTTGTTTTTAGATTGAGTGTTACTCCGGGATCTAATGCGAATGGGCTCCATGGACACATTTCTTTTATGGTATATCCGTCACTGGTTATATCAAGTTGATAAGTATCCCACTCAAGCTCTGTCAAAGAATCTTCCCCGTTAGCGTCTGTAGTACCACTATTTTCGTACTTCAAAATATCAGTACTGCCGTTGCTTCCGATCACTTTACTGCCAGACAAGTTATACGAAATATTGGGCTCGGGTGGTTCCGACACCACATAGCTTAATTCCCAATCGTACAAAGTCGCAGTTTCATATATATCAGATGTAGTAAAATCCGCCTTCATAGATAGTCCAGAATAGGTCACCGTGTCTAAAGCTGAAAGATCGATCGGACTGGTCGAAAAACCGCTACTATTCCCGGGGAGATCGACATCTGGCACGAGTGCCAGACCACTTCCAGTATCATAATAAACGGAAACCAACACATTGCTGTTAGCGGTAGTCGTTGCATTAAAATTCGCAGACTCCCATGAAGTAAAGCTGACCGGTGCAGTTGTGGTGGAATGAAAGGAACCACTAGTGTAGTAACCTGGTCCTTCAATAGCCAGATGAGCCTCACCTTCACTCACATCAACTCCTACAATACTTTCTGATAAATCCCCATTAGCAAAAGTGTCAGTAAAACTATTAGTAGTAGCTTCTCCGACCGTAAAAATGTTCAAATTACTCAACAGGTCTATCTGAAAATTCATAGTTGAAATACTACTTTCAACCACCGCTATTGGCGGAGTGGTCGGATTTGGATTCTCCACCGAGGGAGTTACGGTGCCGTCACTGGAATAGTCACTTTTGCTTGCATAAATTTCGTAGTCAGCTCCTTCTGGCGCTCCCGACAAATAAACCACACCGTCTACATTGGTGTATCTGGTAGTATCAATGGCCGGATCAAGTGTATTGTTGACAAACCGCACACTTGCTCCACTCACCGGCAATACACTGGCATCAAAGACATTAACTTTGATTGTTCCTCCGCCTTCGGTAGTCTCTATTCCCGGTGGAATGATGTTGGAAATAAGTTCAACAGAGCTTGTAGCTCCACGATTGTTCCAACTGTATTCTACTTTGACACGCTTATAATCTGCCAAAATAGCGTTTTCGTCTTCAGCGCCAAAGCCATCAGCTTCATCGTCAACATACTCTACCAACAATCTTTCAAAGTAAGTTACTCCGTTGAGAGTAGTGGAAGTGGCTTGTGGCAAATTGCCGGATGGCACTCCACCTTCCGTTCCTACTGAATCGTAATCAAGCGAGCGAATATATTCCATTCGCTCAGTGGCTAGCGCATTGGCTCCAGCCTTTGCCTTGGAATGTCCGATAAGTTTGGCGGTAAATTGTATGGATGAAAGCAATCCACCAAAAACAATAACTACAATAGCAATCGTTATTAAAGCTTCTATGAATGAAAAGCCTGCATTACTTCGCCTACACTGTCGCATAAGCTAGCCGATAGAATCACTGATCGAATAAATCGGCGCGATCATTGCAAGAGCAAAGAATCCTACCGTACCGCCAATTACAACCATCAAAAGTGGTTCGATTATAGTTGAGAGGTCTTTGGTTTTTCTCTCCACTTCGTTTTCGTAAAATGTAGCTAACTCCTCAAGCATATTGGAAATCTGTCCCGTCTCTTCACCAACCAAAATCATTTCCCCCACCAAAATCGGATAGAGTTTATTATGTTCCACAAAAGTCTGTGAGAGAGCCGTCCCTTTCTCCACTCTAGTAGCCGCTTCTTCCAAAATAGGCTTGTAGTGAACATTCTGTAGTACATCTTTGGTAATATTCAATGCCAGGATTACGTCAACGCCCGAGCCAAGCAAAGACGAAAGGGTGCGGGCTGTACGAGCAGCATTGGTTTCTCTGGTGAGCGTACCAATTACTGGCAAGCGAATAATTAACCAATGAAAAATAAACTTCCCTATCTTGGTGCGTAGGAAATAAATGAACCCCATCACAACACCGACCATAATGACCAAAGTCATTAGTGTGTTAGCTACCATAAAATCACTGACCGCAATTAACAAAGTGGTCGTGGTAGGCAAATCTACCTCCAAACTCCTGAAGGTATCGGTGATGGAAGGCATAACAAATATCATCATCAATACCCCAATAATAATCATTATGACAATCACTATAGCAGGGTAAATCATTGCTCCTTTAATGCGCTTCTTTAGATTGGAACTACGTTCCATCTGTGTCCCCAAAGTTTGTAAAGCTTCCGAAAGTCCCCCACTTTCCTCGCCGGCACGCACCATTGCTACATACAAATTACTGAAGACTTTGGGATACTGACTTAATGCCTCATTAAATTGATCTCCCATTTGAATTCTCTCAGAAACAACCTTAACAATTCCTTTAAGTCGAGGGTTCGTACTTTGTCTTTCAATCACCGAAAGAGCCCGCGAAAGAGGTAGCCCGGCTTCAAGCATTGAACCGAGGTTTCTGGTCATCATTACCAACTCATCGGTTTTCACTCTACTTATGAAGTAGTTGATACTCTCGATGTTAAGAAATTTCTTAAGATGAAACCGGCTGTAGCTTTGTACTTTATCAACTACATGCTCATTTTGACGAGCAATATCATACACCGCGAAACGATCTGCGGCACTTACCGTACGCGTTACTTTGTTTCCTTTCTTGTCTTTACCTGTGTATGTAAATTTACTCATTAATTACACGTAATACTTCTTCTATAGAAGTGATACCTTGAGCCGCTTTGAAGATACCGTCTTCCAGCATAGTAAGCATCCCTTCTTTCCTGGCTTGCGCTTCAATGTCATCGGCCGTACCATTTTGCATCACAATGTCGCGGATGGTTGGTGACACGCGTAATACCTCTTGAATACCCATGCGACCCTTATATGCTTCTTCCTCCTTACCCTCCTCCGGTCGCAAGAAATTTACAGAGTTCCAGGTTGCACTACTTTTTACCACCTTTTCCTTCTTTAAGGCTTCAAGGACTGCGTCCATGTCTGCATGTTTAGCCAACTCCGCCCTCTCGTGTGCAGTGAGTTTGTATTCCTCAGCATGCTTATGAATACGACGGACCAGACGTTGACCAACGGCCACCCGCAAGGTAGAGGTCAACAGAAATGTCTCCACTCCCATATCCACCAATCGAGCTACTGTGGCACCGGCGGAATTGGTGTGCACTGTCGCCAACACCAAGTGTCCGGTAAGAGCAGCGTTGATGGCAAGTGCGGCCGTTTCTTCATCACGAATCTCACCAACCATGATAATATCCGGGTCTTGACGCATCAAAGAGCGCAAACCATTGGAAAAGGTGAAACCAATATCAGATTTCACCTGTGTCTGATTAATTCGAGGCATTTGATACTCAATTGGATCTTCAATAGTGGAAATATTCACCTCGGGAGTATTCAAAAGATCAAGGATGGTGTACAAGGTCGTAGTCTTACCTGAACCAGTCGGACCGGTTACCAATATAATGCCGGTGGTTTGTTTCATTGCATCTTGTACGTATTCTAAAGTTCCACCATGGAAACCAATCCCCTCCAGGTTAAACCCGGAGCGATTCTCACGCAATAGACGCATAACCACCTTCTCCCCGTAATAAATAGGAAGTACGGATACGCGAAAAGATACTTTCTGTCCATCCATCTCCATTTTGAAACGACCGTCTTGGGGTAAACGCTTTTGGTCGAGTTTTAAGTTGGATAAAACCTTGATGCGCGCCACAATTGTACCGGCGGCATGTTTTGGTAAAGTCATAGCGTCGTGCAGAATACCGTCTATTCTGTAACGCACCAACACAGACTCTTCCATGGGTTCTATATGTATATCGGAAGCACCTTGGATAATGGCATGACGAAGTAATGTATCAACAATGCGCACAACCGGTAAATCTTCGGCCATCTTTTTGAGATCAGCCTCAGATAAGTCTGCTTCGTCTTCCGAGTTGACTACCTTGAGAGCTGAGGTTTCTTTAGCAATGATGTCGCCGAACTCATCTTTGAGAGTCTTTTGGTATTGACGCAGTGCTTCTCGCATTGATTCACTGTCAGTTAGGCGAGCTTGTATTTTCAAGCCGGTTTTTTTCTTTATAAAATCAATAGCCGGCAAGTCCGCGGTATCAAGCATGGCTACCTCTACTGTATCTTTATCTTTTTGATAGGCGATTATGTTGTGGTTACGAGCCACTGGTTCGGGTACGAGCGAAAGAATTTCAAAGTCAATCTTGACCCCCTTCAAAGAAACGAAAGGGATCCCCAAAACGTACGATTCGATACGACGCAAATCATCTTCCGTCATAAAACCACCAGCCAACAAAGCCTCGGCCAGTGTCCGGTTTTCTTCTTTTGACACTCTTTCTGCTGCACTCAGATCTTTTTTGGAAACCAGACCAGAGTCAGTGACGAAGCGTTTTAGTTGTGCATCTTGAATACGCACGGAACTCCAAAATTAACGAACAAATGATACGTTGTACATTCATAAGTATAGCACTCACAGTAGTCTGGTATTCCTACGAATACACAGTCGGTTACTGCTTTTTTGACAAAATGGGACAGTGGTGATAAGTTACTCTTATTACGAAAGCGCGGGCTCAGCCCGCGCTTTCTAGAAATTAA
>DFPA01000023.1:0-235 GCA_002377025.1 Patescibacteria group bacterium UBA3527 | reverse complement strand
ATATGTTTGATCTAAAAGTAATAAATTCCGTACTGGCTGAGATGGAGGAAGAGCGCGGAATCACCAAAGAAAAAATGCTCGACGCGATCGAGCAGGCTCTTGCTACTGCCTACAAAAAAGAGTTTGGCAAGCGAGGACAGATTATTCGCGCCAACTTCGACCTAAACACAGGCACAACCACCTTTGATCAGATCAAAGTTGTGGTCGACGACAGTATGTTGAAGGAAGAAGATGA
>DFPA01000008.1:7916-8314 GCA_002377025.1 Patescibacteria group bacterium UBA3527 | reverse complement strand
TTGTTTGCCGATCGTGCAGAAGTACCTTCCAAAGTCGCTATCAATGAAGCAATTGAGCTCGCGAAGCAGTTTGGTGGTGAGAACAGCAGTCGTTTTATCAATGGTGTACTGGGGGCTGTCTATAAGGAGATGGGAGAGCCGGGCAAAGACGAGGTTGGGAAAAAACGCAAGCGAGAAGTACCGTTTGAGGAAATGCCGATCCTACGTCTCGGTGGAGCGGTGGTATATGCCAAGCACAACGGAGAGATTTACCTGGCACTCGTACATGATATTTTTGGTCACTGGACTTTATCTAAGGGGAAGATCGAAGACAATGAAAGCCTTGAGGAAGGTGCGATAAGAGAAATAAAAGAAGAAATAGGTTTGGATATAGAAATAGAAGAGAAGCTTGGTGATAA
>DFPA01000008.1:0-7495 GCA_002377025.1 Patescibacteria group bacterium UBA3527 | reverse complement strand
CTCGATGATGCCCAGTGGTTTAAGATACAGGATATTCTGGATTTGAATTTTTATGAGGATATTCTACCCATCGTGACTAAAGCTGTCACCATGTTGGTTGCTAAAAAATAGGCGGTCTACTTCGTTAATCTTCAGAAAATAAATGTCACTGGACTAGTACGTCCCACTCCATTTATTTTCTTCGATTGCCTCGTATCCCATACTATTTTTAGCAACCAATAATTTCTTTGCACGCCTTGCATATATTCTCATTTCTTCGCTACCAATATCAGGAAAACACCTGCATCTTACATTTTAATTTTTGGCCACTAATGAAATCCACTTAGTGTTCCTGATACTCGTCTCAATTTTTAGCAACCAGTATTAATCAAAGAGGTCGAAATTACGTTCGAAATTTCGATAAGCTATTCCATTTGAATGGAATAATAGAAACGTAAGTACGCCCGTACGTACGTGGACTATGAGCCATAAATGCAGTATAGTTGCCAATGAACGTTCGCAGATTAGATGTTGGGTCGTGTACCTCAGATGTAATTTGTGTAGCGGTTTATAAACTGGATATAACTATCTATTATTCTATGTCGGAAATTAATATCGATGCCAATCTTGCCAAGATCGAAGGTATTATTGGTGTTGAATTCAAAGATAAAACTTATCTCAAGTCGGCTATTACTCACCGTTCGTATTTGAATGAAAACCGAGATGCTACTTGGGATCATAATGAGCGTTTGGAATTTTTGGGGGATGCCGTGTTGGAGCTCGTGGTTACGGATTTTTTGTTTGCAAGATACCCGGATAAACCTGAAGGAGAGCTGACTGCTGTCAGAGCTGCGCTGGTAAACACTGTTTCTCTGGCGGATGCAAGTGATAAGCTCGGCATCAACGATTACCTTTTGATGTCTAAGGGAGAGAGACAAGATGAGGGACGGGCGCGACAGTACATTCTTGCCAATGCCTTTGAGGCTTTGATTGGTGCCATTTATCAAGATCAGGGATATGAAGCAGCAAAGAAGTTTGTTGGTGATAATTTATTTCACAAGACGGATGAAATAGTCGAGAAGCGATTATGGCAAGATCCAAAGAGCCGTTTTCAGGAGTTGGCGCAAGAAAATGTCTCTATCACCCCCACTTACGAGACCTTGGCGCAAGTCGGCCCGGATCATGATCGGGTTTTTACCATTGGAGTATATTTGAAGAACGAAAAAGTCGCTGAAGGACAAGGACGCTCTAAGCAAGAAGGAGAACAGTCGGCTGCCGAAGCGGCTATTGTGGCTAAGGGTTGGTAAGTAACTAACAAGGAGTAGGGCGCGGCCGGAGGCCGCGTCCTTTCTCGTGTTAAAATTACACTATGAAAATATCAGGTACAAGGAGAGGCTTTACACTCATTGAGCTTCTAACGGTTATTTCTATCATAGGTCTATTGGTGCTGGTTGGATTACTCAATGGTGGTGATTTTCGTGCTAAGGCTCGAGACTCGATAAGAAAAGATGATATTCAGCAACTTGGTGCGGCGGTGCGGCTTTTTGTAGACCGATACGGCAGATGGCCGAATTGTACCGGAGGAGTTATCTTGGAACCTGGCGGCGGGCAATTACCTTCCGGTGGAAGTTGTCCTGATGAAGATTTACTTCTGAATTTTTTAACTGAAGCGTTTGGCGCCATGCCGGTGGACCCAAAGGGTCCGGGAGACAGCGACTACTACTATTATTATGACTCGGATCGTTCTTGCGAGGGGGATCCATCGGTAGTTGTGTTTGCAGTGAATCTGGAAAGAGAAGATTCAAATGCATCTGAAGTATGCGGAAGCACCACAAATAACAATGGCGGATATGATAATACCGCCGGAGTGGGAGGTTCCATCAATCCCAGTGTTCCATACGTTGTACGTTTAGATGTATAAGATAGATGTATCTCAAAAACCTACAAATCAACGGCTTTAAATCGTTTGCCAAAAAAAGTGAATTCGAATTCGCCACTTCCGTGACAGCAATTGTTGGCCCCAACGGCTCCGGTAAGAGTAATGTGGCGGAAGCTTTTCGTTTCGTTTTGGGTGAGCAATCGACCAAGGGTTTGCGGGCACAAAAAGGAGCCGACCTTATATTTAGCGGTTCAGAGAAAGTGTCTCGTTCCAATCGTGCCTCAGTGGAGATTTTTTTAAACAATGAGTCCAGAGTGTTTCCCTTGGATTTTGATGAAGTAAAACTTGAGCGCGTGGTACACAGAGACGGACAAAATGATTACCTGATAAACGGTTCCAAAGTTCGACTAAAGGACGTGCAAGAGCTACTAGCAGCGGCCAATATCGGTCCCAGTGGTCACCATATTATTTCTCAAGGAGAGGCGGATAGAATTTTAAGTGCCAATTCTCGCGAAAGACGAGAGATGATAGAGGATGCTCTCGGGTTGAAGATTTTTCAATACAAAAGACAAGAAGCACTGAAGAAGTTATCAAAGACGGAAGAAAATATCGAGAAGGTAGAATCATTGCGACGAGAAGTGGCTCCGCATTTGAAATACCTACATAATCAAGTGAAGAAAATGGAGCGGGCGGTGGCGCTGCGAGCAAAATTGAGTGACTTCTATCGGGAGTACCTTTATCGCGAGTCACGTTATTTGGAGATACAAACCGCCCGTGAAAAGGAACGAGTGGCACCGCTTAAAGACAAGTCTAGAGAATTGCTAAGAGCTATAGAAGACTCAGAAGAAAAACTAAGAACTGTCACTAACAACTCCTACACTGAAGAGATCAAAACACTGGAAGAAAGCTTGCAAGCGATCAGAAACAATCGCCAAACAGTCGTGAAGGAGTTGGGACAAATAGAAGGCCAGGTGTCTCTGGTCAAAAGGCAAATAGAAGCTAAGTTACGAGAAAAAAATAAAGAGAATCCGCCAATTAGTTTTACCAAGGTTTCAGAAATGGTAGATAGTGTCAGTAGCGTTATAGACAAAGCCGGACGTAGTCGGGAGGTGGCTCATTTGGAGAGAGCATTGCAAGATACAAAGAATATTTTGCAGCAGTTTTTAAGTGATCAGAGTCGTAGCAACAGTGTTGACGTAAGTGAAGAAAATGAGTTACTGAAAGAACTGGAACTCAAGGGGAGAGAAGTAGCTGCTAAGCTTAGCGTGATTGAAAAAAAGGAAAAAGCAACCACTGAACAGTTGCAGGCTTTGCACAATCAAGCTCATATGGAAGACAAACTTGGTCGGCAAGCGGAAAGAGAACTATTTTCTTTACAAAGCCAGTATCGTGAATGTGAAAATAAAATCACTGAAATAGATCGTAATTTTTCTATGTTGGAGAGGGAGCGCGAAAGTTTTGCGGAAGAAGTGCGTGAAGCGGTTGTTCTAGTAGGTAGAGAAGTGCGCCGGTACGATGAATTAGGCAAGGAGAGAGAGGATTTGTCTGATGAGAATATTATGGCAGAAAGCCGAGAACAACAGTTTGTCAGACGGCGTGAGCTGGAAAAAATGAAAGTTCGCTTGGAGGAAATGGGAGGGGTAGATAAAGAGGTTGAACGAGAATACAAGGATGTAAGTGAGAGAGACAATTTCTTGCGGTCGGAAATTGCTGATCTGGAGGCTTCGGTGAAAGGTTTGGAAGACCTGATTAAAGATCTTACCAAACAGTTAGATCAAAGATTTGCATCCGGCATAGAAAAGATCAGTATGGAATTTAATCGTTTTTTTACCCTTATGTTTGGTGGTGGGGAGGCCAGGTTGTTGACTGTGAAGGTGAAACAAAAGAAAACAGATGAGGATCCTGAAGGGGATGAGGACGACGAAGAGGGCGTTGATATTCTAGCCAAACTTCCCAACAAACGTATTGCCGGCCTCGACATGCTTTCGGGCGGTGAAAGAGCATTGACTTCAATTGCGCTTATATTTGCAATGAGTCAGGTCAACCCACCGCTATTCATTATTCTTGACGAAACGGATGCTGCTCTCGATGAAGCCAATAGTCGTCGCTATGGTGATATGATAGAAGCATTGGCGAAGAAATCTCAACTTATTCTGATAACTCACAATAGGGAGACAATGAGTCGTGCGGGTATCCTGTATGGTATTACCATGGCGGGTGACGGTGTGTCGAAGTTATTGTCGGTAAAATTGGAAGACGCAGTAGCCATAGCTAAGTAAATACATATGGAAGGATGGAAAGAAAATAAAGTAGATCCAGAAGAAAGAAAAAAAGAAGGTGTGACTCGTCGCCAGGCTTTGCGTGGCCTCCTTAGTACTATGGGTGTGGCTCTTGTTCCGTTTGAATTGGGAAATGGCGAGAGTGATAAGGTAAAGGAAACTAAAAAAGACAAAGCAGAAGTTGTAACTGAGCCGGAATACGCAGAGTACGACGAAAAATCACACTCAGGATTTTTTAATTATGAAGTTGAGTATTATCAAAGCAGTTTTGCAGCTGAGATACCGCAAATTTCCAATCGATTGGAAGTATTGGACACTATCCGAAGCCATTTCACTTTGCGTCGGATACCCGAGCCCATGGCCGGGTATTTGGAGGATTTAGTGGTGGGTATGGCCATAGAAGAGTCTAGGTTGGATGAAGATGCAAAAAGCGGCGCGGGTGCTTTTGGGGTATTGCAGCTAATGCCGCAAACTTGGGATGAATTGGCTAAGGAAGGAGAAAGTAGCGATGATCTGATAGATCAGGTGAAAGTGGCCGCTCGGCTTTTGGAGCAATCGTATCGTCATATAGAAAACACTTGCAGGCAGGAGCTTGATATCATTTGCGATGTATTTTTTGATGGTGACTACAATACCTTTCAAAGAGAATTTTATACACCCCTATTGATTAACTCATATAATGCCGGCATGGGTTCGATGGCGACTTTGGTGCAATGGTTTGTAGTCAAATTCCAAACTCCGGAAGATACTGTCGATTTGTTTGAGCAATCTGAGGTTTTGACAGGTTACGATGTGTTTCTCGCTCTTGCACATGGCTCCACTCAAGAAGGAGTGGTAGCTTGGTACAAAGAAGACGCCAGCACCTACACCACCAAAATTTATGGTGCTAAGAGTGCTTACGAAAGCTACATAGAAAATTTATCCGATTAGTTCGTAATCGATCTGTCTTTCTTCGAGGTCAGCTCGCACCAGTTTAATCTTCAACTCGTCTCCCAGGCGATAGACTTTGCCGGTGCGTTGGCCTTTGATTTGGTACTTGGACGCCATATGTTCGAAGTAGTCCGATTTAATGCTAGAGAGACGAATCATACCTTCCGCTTTACTGTCTTTTTCTTCCACATATACTCCCCAATCGGTTACGCCAGTGATTACTCCGGTGAAGGTTTGGCCAATTTTGTCTCGCATGTATTCCACTTGTTTGTACTTGATACTGTCTCTTTCCGCCTTCACTGCTTCCATTTCACGGTCGGATGATTGTATGGAGAGTTTCTCGTACTTGGTCATTTCTTTACCAGATATCGGTGAGCCGTCGAGATGTCTTCGCAGCATGCGATGTGCCATAAGGTCTGGGTAGCGGCGAATGGGTGAAGTGAAGTGGGTGTAGTATTTAAAAGCTAAGCCGTAGTGACCGATATTTTTAGTAGTGTATATAGCTTTGGCCATGGAGCGGATAGTGGCTACCTTGATAAGGTTTTCCTCGGGTTTCCCTTTTATCTGTCTCAGTAGTTTGTTTATATCAGTCGCCCTTACAATACCTTTGTGGGTTTTAAAATCGTAGCCAAGAGCATTCACAAATAAGGATAATTCTTCAATTTTTTCCGGGTTTGGCACATCATGAACACGGTAAATAAAAGCGGCGTCACGCCCTTTATCTTTGCAAAGTTTATGAATGTATGTGGCCACTTCGCGGTTGGCCAGTAACATGAAGTCCTCAATCATCATCATTGTCTCGGTACGTTCTTTGGTGTAGGCGCGTATCGGTACACCTTTTTCATCCAGTTCAAACTTTACTTCCGGCTGCTCAAAGGCGATAGCGCCATCGCCGTAGCGTTTTTTGCGAAGGATTCGTGAGAGTTGCATCATGACGCCAAGTTCCTCCAGATATTTTCCGCTATCGTTGTCCAACACTTTTTGTGCTTCTTCGTAGGTAAATCGTTTGTCGGAATGAATGATGGTTTGTCCGTACCACGCATTTTGTATCTTGGCATCGGGAGAGATTTCGAATATGGCCGAGAAGGCCAAGCGGTCTTCATTGGGTCGAAGAGAACAAAGATCGTTGCTCAAAATTTCCGGAAGCATTGGTATTACTCTATCCACCAGATAGATAGAAGTCGCTCTGTCGCGAGCTTCCATGTCTATATGGGATCCTTCTTTAACGTAGTGTGAGACATCGGCAATATGTACTCCGACCTCAAAGTTTCCATTTTTAAGGGTTTGTATCGAGAGAGCGTCGTCAAAGTCCTTAGCGTCTTTAGGGTCGATGGTAAAAGTAGTGACTGCTCGCATATCCTTCCGCTTTTGGTCACTCACTGCTTTTGTAAAAATTTCGTCACGACGTTCGTAAATTTCCTTCGCTTCCTTGGAAACATGCTCATCAAAGTTTTCTGAAAAGCCCCCGCTGCGAATAATGGCTTGCATCTCCGTTTCGTGATCGCCTGCCTTGCCGAGAGTTTCGATTATTCTTGCTCGAGGCTCTTTAAGGGGGTCGGTCCATTTTGTAATGATGGCAACAACTTTCATACCGAGTGCGGCCGGTTTTGCCTCTGGCAAAACCGGCCGCACGTGCACTCGATAATTATCGGGTTGGAGATATAACTTATCTTCGTCATCCTTTTTCACAGTACCGACAAATTCCTTATGTGCCGGTTCCAGTACTTGCAGCACCTTGCCGGTACGTCTCTCGCCCTCTCTGGGTGTTCTGAGCTCTATTTCGACCACGTCGCCGTCTAGAGCAAAATTAAGGTCTGTGTTTTCAATAACAATATCTTCAAGAAAATCTTCAAGGGCCACAAAACCTATGCCCTTACCGCGCACTTTGATTATTCCTTGGTACCGTTTACTGTCCATGCAGTGGAGTGTAGCGTGATAGTGGTTCTTTTTCAATAACGCTTTACTTTTTTGGCGAGTTGGTGTATTTTAAAAACATGGCAGCGACCGCCGGTCCCGGGACCTGTAGAAACTTCCCCCCCAGGATGTTATCCCGGGACCGGTACTTGCCAAGTCCAGGACACTCATCTTCGAGGCCTGGCATTTTTTTATTGCCAAAATCGATTATCTATAGTATCTTACCGGTCATTATGTTAATGATGAGACTACAAAGAGTTGGACGTAGGAATGACCCGTCTTTTCGTATTGTTGTAACAGACAAGCGAACCGGCCCGAAAAGCAATAAAAATGTCGCCATTTTGGGTTCATACAATCCTAAACTGGACCAAGTACAACTCGACAAAGAAGAAGCCAAGAGGTGGCTGAGTCACGGTGTTCAACCATCTGACACAGTGCATAATATATTGGTATCCGAAGGTGTAATTAATGCTAAGAAGATCAATGTACTCCCAAGCAAAACTCCAATTGTGAA
>DFPA01000038.1 GCA_002377025.1 Patescibacteria group bacterium UBA3527 | reverse complement strand
AGATTGTAACCGCAAAAGTGCGGCAATGCTCTTACTTATCGGGGATGCTGTACACAATGTGGCAGACGGTGTAATTCTTGGCGGTGCCTTCCTCGTAAACCCAGCCGTCGGTATCACTACGGCCATGGGACTGGCTCTACACGAAGTACCGCAAGAAATTGTTGAGTTTGGCGTGTTGGTACGTGGAGGTTTCTCAAAGACGAAAGCAGCTCTGTACAACCTACTGTCCGCCAGTAGTATTGTGCTCGGTACTATACTGGTACTAATCCTTTCCACTTACGCCGATGAATACATCTGGATTGTAACCGGTATTGCGGCTGGAAACCTTCTCTACCTAGCTGCCAGCGATCTCCTTCCACGTATCCACGGCAACCTAAGTCATTACCATAGCATTTGGCACTCGTCTATCGCTATATTGCTTGGGTTCTTGATAATGACCATAGTGCTGGCATAAATGTACTCAGAATTTGATTATGAGTATATTCATCATAGTTGAGATGAATATCGGACAATAGCTGCTTGTAGGTTTCGAAATAACAGGTCGTTACTTTAATCCATATCGTCTGTATTAGTGCCACGATAGGTTTTTTTCCAGACCATACCATTCTCTCTTTCATAGCCTTCCGCTGATAATATAGGTAGAAACTTATCTTCCCATTTTTCTTTTTCCATTTTATCCAACCTGGCAACAGTATGAGTTATATCAACACTTATGCCAGAAGCTAGCTGATCGATAACTTTTAGAATAGCTTGGTAAGCACTCATTCCTAGCCCTATAGGTAATATGGGTTTATTCTTTTTACGTTTGACCAACGTATATGCACTAATTTTTAATGGCTCCTCTTCTATATCTAGTTTTAAGCTTATAGTCACAAAATCATCCTGAAAACCCAACGTCAGTAGCAGACTGATTTTTTCCAAACTATTCTGTGTATCAAATTTACTAGTCAACCCAACAATAGCATTTGACTTATAACTACCCAACTCTATCCGTCCAAAACGCATAACTTCGCTAACACTAGTTTGATCAGAAAATGTATACTCTTCTTTTTGGGTATCTGCGACACTGAAATTGAACTGTTTAGCTATCGCTCTATCTATTTCGCAAACAATACGTTTATTGATATCTTCGTTGAAATTTCCAAATGTCTCAGATTCCATAAGATATTTATACGGCTACTCCACGGTTACGCTCTTGGCCAAATTGCGGGGGCGGTCTACGTTGTAGCCCTTCTCTATTCCTATGTAGTAAGCGAGTAGGTAGGTAGGAACAATACTAACTATTGATTGAATGATTGGATGTACCTTTGGTACATATATTACATCGTCCACCAGGTGAGAAACTTGATCGTCGCCGGTGTTGGCTATCGCCAACACCGGCGCCTTTCGAGCCTTTATCTCCTCAATATTAGAAACTATTTTTTCGTACACGTGATCTTGTGGAGCAAAAGCAACAACCGGAAATTTCTCATCCAATAATGCGATTGGTCCATGCTTCAGCTCGCCACCCGGATAGCCTTCGGCGTGTATATAAGTGATTTCTTTTAGCTTCAAAGCAGCTTCTGAAGCTAAAGGAGAATGATTATTCCTACCAATGAAGACAAAGTTTTGAAACTGTGCATACTTCTTAGCTATTTTCTCAATCTCTTCTCTTTGCTCTAATACTTTCTCAATTTCTTTCGGCAAGGATTGCAGCGCTTCAATTATGTCTTTTCCGTCCTCCAGGCTCATTTTTCTTTCACGACCGATAAATACCGCCAGCATTATAAGTACAGTTATTTGTGAAATCACCGCCTTGGTGGAAGCAATGCTTACTTCCGGACCAGCGTGATTGTATACACCGGCATCGTTTTCACGCGCAATGGTAGAACCAACAACATTTACGATCCCAAAGGTGCCAAGACCCTGTTTCTTTGCCAACCGTATGGCAGCTAATGTATCGGCGGTCTCCCCAGATTGCGAAATAGCCAGAACAGCGCTTTTGGAGTCTTTCAAATTGGTGCGATAGCGATACTCACTCGCAAGTTCTACGGTTGTCGGTACTCCGGCGTATTCTTCGAGAATATAGCGACCCACTTCTCCGGCATAAGCGGCGGAACCACAACCAACAATCGTTAAGCGGTGCAAACCACTTAGTTTGTCTGAATGCTTCTCCAAACCCCCAAGCTTTACCCTACCTTTGTCTGGAATCAGTCGTCCGCGCAAAGTATTCTCTATAGCTTTGGGGATTTCCATTATTTCCTTCAGAAGATAATGGTCATAACCGTCTTTCTTGATTTCTTCCAGATCCCACTCTATCTTTTCGGTTGTTTTTTCCCTACCCCTACCTTCAAAACTCATTATCTGATATGAATCTTTTTCTATAAGAGCCATGTCGCCATCGTCGAGATAGATGACGTCTTTGGTATGAGAAACTATCGCAGAAGGATCGGAAGCTATTATATTGCCATCTTCACAAATTCCTATTACCAAAGGACTGCCCATTCTAGCCACCACTATCTTTTCCGGTTCATGTTCACTCATTACAGCCAAGCCATAGGTACCCTGTACCATACGAAGAGTTCTCTGTACCGCTTCCAGCAAATCTCCAGAGTAATTAATTCCTATCAGTTTGGTAAGTACCTCGGTATCGGTGTCAGACTCAAAGGTAATCCCCTGTACCTTGAGACCTTCTTTTAATAAAGTGTAGTTTTCGATAATGCCGTTATGCACTACAAATATACTGCCGCTTTGATCTGTATGAGGATGAGCATTGGTCTCGGTAGGAGCACCGTGTGTAGCCCATCGAGTATGAGCTATACCAGAAGTACCAGGAATGGTTTCCTTTATTTTTTTGGCAAGATTATCTATCGGCCCCACAGCTTTCACTGCACCGTAGCCGGGTACATAAATACCGGCCGAATCGTAGCCTCTATACTCAAGCGTACGCAACCCCTCAACCAGAATCGGACTGGCTGTACGAGTACCTATATATCCAAATATTCCGCACATGTATTTATTATAAACCATTCATACCAAACCAAACAAGGGGCTCATAGCATAAATGCTATGAGCCCCTTGTTGTCCACTCTGTTTATTACTCTTGCAAGAAGCCACCAGCTTGGTGCTCCCAGAGTTTTTGGTATGTGCCTCCGGCTTTGGTGAGCTCTGTATGAGTGCCATCTTCTACTATCTTCCCTCCTTCTAGCACAAGTATTCTGTCCATTTCTCGCAAAGTTGAGAGGCGATGGGCTACCGCGACCACTGTCTTGCCCTCCATTAGTTCATGTAGGGCTTTTTGGATAGCTGCTTCACTTTCGCTATCTAGTGCGGAGGTAGCCTCGTCGAGCACTAGTATTGGAGCGTCTTTAAGCATCGCTCGCGCAATTGCCACTCTTTGCTTTTGACCACCAGAAAGCTTCACACCTCGTTCACCGACAAGAGTGTTGTATCCTTCCGGCAAGCTAACGATGAAATCGTGTGCTTGCGCTTTCTTTGCTACTTCTTCTATCTCCTTCATACTAGCTCGTGGTTTACCGTAGGCGATATTTTCACGAATGGTACGGTGAAAGAGCATTGGCTCTTGCGGTACTACGGCAATATTTTGCCGTAGCGAATCTTGCGTAACCTTGGCGATATCTTGTCCCTCTATACAGATGGTACCGGCGTCGATATCATGCTGACGTAGCAAGAGTGAGACGAAGGTAGTCTTCCCTGCTCCGGAAGGGCCGACCAGGCCAATCTTCTGCCCTGTCTCGATTTTCAAATTGAAATTATCAAAGACTTTGTTTTCACCGAAGTTGAAATCTACATTTTTCCACTCTATACTCGCTTCCTTCACTTTCAATTTTTTCGCTCCTTCTGCGTCAATGATCTCGTGTGGAACAACAACTTCATCTAACCCTTCCTGTATCTCTCCATAGCGACGAATAAAAGAGTTCATAAATTGACCCATAATATTAAAGGTATAGCCAACTCTAGCTAGCAAAATGAGTACGAGAACCAACTGTCCAGCCGTTGCTAGGTCACTCTTTAACATCACATAAACTACGCCTAAAATTACGATCATTAAAACAATTCCAAAGACTCCGTTTGCAACCATAGTCCATTCACCATGAAAAGCTTGATGAAGGTCTTTGTTAGCACGATCCTTTATTGTTTTATCCAACTCGCTATATTCGAAATCATGGCGCGCATATTGCCGAGTAGCCATTATGTTGGTCATCAAGTCTACTCCCGCTCCACGAAAACGTGATGAAGCATCAGAATATGAGACTACTAACGCACGTCGTTGCTTTACTCTCCATAGATTAAAAGAAAATACAATAATTAAAATCAAGAAAAGAGCCGTACCTAGAATCCAGTGAATGTTTAAAAATAGATAAATTGTAATACCTAATGAAATTATTTCGGGTAATATATCCCACAAAAATCTCACAACTAGGTCTGCAGAGTTGCTCGCGGCGTTTGATATTTTATTAGAAATTGATCCAGCAAAACGATTGGTGAAATATGAATGACTATGTTTCATTACATATTTATAAAGCTTTCTATAAGCGTCAGCATCCACTCTGATCAGCCATGCTATACCTAGAAATCCACTTAAACGCCAACCTACCCTGTCTACAACTCCTAAAACAAGTACCACTATCCCCCAATATAAAAGTACATCTAGTTGCTCCTGTTTGCCAGAAGCAGCACTAAAAGTATCGACAAGTTGTGAGATTGCAAAAACCGCTCCTAATTCAGATATTTGTGCCAACAACACTGCAAAAATAGCCCAGAGAGCAAGCAATTGATGGGGTTTTGTTATATACCACAAAAATCTCAGCGGGGTGCTCGGTATTGTATCTGTGTATTCAATTTTCTGGGTTTGATTTTTCATAAAAACAGAAAGCCAACTGTGTTGATGTACACAGACGGCTTAGATACTTTGTTCTTATGGATTAGGACGGTGCTTTCGGGCTTTTCTTACCACTAAGCCGCCAATGGCAAGTCCGTATCGTTCTCTACATCAGTACCTTCATCTTCTTCTACTTGAGCGTCAATTTCTTGCTCTGTTGGCATTTCACCTGAGTCGTCCAGGTTGGTATCAGCTGAAACTGCTTCTAGTGGATTTTCTGGTCCTTGGATCATATTTAGATTCTTTAAATCTTTTAACTCTATGATAATATCATACCCACGTGCGATTAGCTCAGTGGTAGAGCGCCTCGTTGACATCGAGGAGGCCATAAGTTCGATCCTTATATCGCACACAAAGTCTTG
>DFPA01000015.1 GCA_002377025.1 Patescibacteria group bacterium UBA3527 | reverse complement strand
GAAGCGTATCAGTCCAGCGTACTCCTCCTTCCCCATACGGATCACGAAGTGTTCTATTTTGCAGATCTTCTAAAAATGCCTCATGCGTTAGATACGCATCCCCTCCATGTATATAAAACAACTGTTTTTGCATAGAAGAATTAGAGCCATTTAGAGCGCTTAAAGATAAGTATAACAACCACAACAGCGATAATAATCACCGTCAGAACCATCCAGAACGCCAGTGGATTACCTGCAAGTGGCAGTGGCACGTTCATACCATAGATCGATGCAACAATCGTTGGAATCGTTAGGATAATAGTCAAAATGGTTAGAGTTTGGATAGTTGCGTTTAGTTTATTGGTCATAATTGACTCAGTAGCACTCCGAATATTCTGGATAGTCTTAAGCACTGAACGGGCAGAGTCAATCAGCTGACTATTTGCAATCATAAGGTCTTCCATGAGCTCAACATCCTCAGCAAAAAGCTGCATATAGTTCCCAGCAGTTACCTGTTGAAGCCATGCGTTGGTTGGCACCACCGCTGCGATCATATCATTGAGCTCATGTTCGTAGTTCACGAGTCGCTCTATTTCACGATTTCCAATCCGACGAAGCCCTTCCCTGTTACTTTGCACTGACTTACGAAGACGCATAAGTTCATACTCATACGACTTTGTAACAACATCCATAATCTGAATAAAGAAACGAGCTTTCTGAGTTGTGTGCACTTCCTTTTCCCCGGCAATAAAAGCCTCAAACTGTGGCACCTCTCGCATTGAAATAGTTACTACATACGACTCCCCCATCACCACCAGCGGCGGCGCAGTATCAATATCTTCATCTTTCTCATCAAATGGATACCTCGTAAAGAAGTAGGTAGCGCTCTTGGACTTCTCCATACGTGGCACCTCAAAAAAGTCCTGAATGTCAACGACAATAGACTCATCAAGTCCGTACTCCCCTACCACTGTTTCAAGTTCCTCATGGTTTGGTGCAACAACATGTGTCCACACTCCTGTTCGTATAGCATCAACCTCTTTTAGTTCAGTATCTTTCAGTGTTTTAAAGTAGTGTGTAATCATAATGTAAGTTTAACAGAAATTACTTTTTCCTGAGAATGACAGTAAACCAAGTTTCAATCCGCTCCTGCTCTTCATAAAAAACCTCTTCAAATTTGCTTCCAGCAATCTCCAGAAGAGTTTCTCTAGTGTAGTAATAAAATTTTCTTGGACCATATTGATCTTCAACTACAGCAGTAGAATATGAATCACCTCGCTTTAATGACATATACACTATCCCGTCCTCATTCAATGCATTATGCATTCTAGTAAATAACCCAAAGAGCGACTCCTTACTGGAATGCAACAAAGATGCAAATGCAAAAACTATATCTACCCCTTTTGGGAATTGGTATGTATCAATATCAGCCTGTGCAAAGTCTGCTTCAGGAACATTTTCTTTTGCGATCTCAAGCATTTCAGTGGAAATATCCATTCCAAGATACCTGTCTGTTTTAGTAAGAATATACTCTGCCTCTCTACCAGCTCCACAACCAATCTCAACAACAGAGAGATTTTCTTTATCAATTAGCGAAAAAGCTTTATCTACATCTTGTGTTCGTGCACCTAAATCTTTAAATTTCTTTGCATATCCACGCGCAGCTTTATCATAGGTTTCTCTTGTAAAATTTTTTCTGAGATTTTTAGCCATGCGCAGCATTATAATACAAAAGAATCTACTCGCTTTTTGAGAAAACTGATGGTATGATGTGGCACGCGAAATAGTGATTCTTGTTTGTGAGAAATACAGATTTCGCGCACCGGTCTGCTTCAGCTGACGCTTCAGATCGACCAGTGAACGATTTTAAAAAACATTTTTTAAAATCGGGGTGTAGCATAATGGTAGTGCGTGCGGTTTGGGACCGTAAGACCTGAGTTCGATTCTCAGCATCCCGACAACAGAGCAAGAGAGCCGGCATATATGCCGGCTCTCTTGCTCTTATCCCTCAATTTATAAACACCAACACCCTTAGATTTACCTCCGACGACCCCTCAGTCGGGTTTCATGTGGAACATTGCCAAAAAGTGTTACACGTGTAACATAGCACTATGGAAACGTTGATTTTAGCTTCCTTGCTCTATCTGGGTGCTTTTAGCCTCGATTACCTCCATTTTCTTTGGAAAAAGGAAGATTACCGGTATGTTTCACGTGAAACATACTTAATTTTCATGAGTTTTGGTATTGCTACCCTACTTTTGTTTCATGTGGAACTTGGGAATTTTTTCCAATATGCCTGGAAGGAAGAACTTGCGTTCATTTTATTTGGCTATTTAGCGCTTTTAGGCTGTTGCTGGGGTTTGTTGCGTGATGGTGAAAGTATTTGTGCCACCATGCGCCGAGTCGAACATTGTATTAGCTATCGCTACGTATTTGTCAAAAGTAAAGAGATCCTGCTACAACAGCTACTATATTTGGTAATAGCCATGGAGTTATATCGTGCATTGGACACGAGGTTTTACGCCACATTGGCCTTTATAGCAATAATTTCACTGCTCCAGATACCGCAATTGTTGCACGTGGAACGCTTTTGGTTACGAGTTTTTGTATTTTTAACTCCATTTCTAGGCGTTATATACTTTAATAGCTTTATGGAAATCGGTCACTTTTGGCCAGTTTTGTACCTTAATGTTTTAGTATTTATGTTCATTTGGGTAGTTTTTTCTGATCGATACACAAAAAGGAACAAAAGTATTGGGGACAAACGCGTGGATAAGGGGATAAAGGACAATGTCTTTTAGAGTATCAAGCTATGTTTTCTCTTATTTTAAGCCACATTAACGAAAATTGGTCGTCCTTTATCATTAGTATAATGTTTCACGTGAAACATGTTGCAAGGAAAAAAGGCGGGTAAAAAGAACAAAGTGGGAGCTTGGGGCGAACTGATAACAGCAAGCCAGTTAAAGAAGCGTGATTTTTCTATACTTTCTCTAAACTATCTGAAGAAGTGGGGTGAAATAGACATAGTAGCTAGAAAGGGAAATACAGTGCACTTTGTGGAGGTCAAAACAGTTTCATATGAAACAAGGCGCGACCTGGATAGAGCGGTTACACGTGGAACATGGCGCCCAGAGGAGCAAGTACACCGCTTTAAGCTTAGAAAGCTGTACAGGACGATCGAATCATGGCTGATGGAACATGAGTATGAAGGAGAGTGGCAGATCGATGTGGCGGCGGTACGGGTAGTTCCACGTGAAAAGTACGCTACTTGGCAATTTATTGAGAATATTATCGAATAACCACTATAAAGGACAATATTGTCCTTTATAGTGGTTATTCGGGCGGGTTTGCTGATTGTGTAGTAACTATGTAGAACTATCCGATTTGATGAAATTCATCAGGAAGTAAGAGCGGCAGGTCGGTTTAACGTATCGGTGGGGGAGGAAATCGGGAGTAGATTCGTAAGCAGTCCAACAACGCATGCGTTGGAGGCTGTTTACTTTGCAGATAGGGAGAATCGGTCACCTTCACATCAATATTTCTACGACTACGTCTTAAAATATTGTGTTACGCGACCCCGCCGCTTCTGTGCATAGTTTAACAAGTTAAACTTTGGCTTCGTCGGAAGCTTTTTTCGATTCTCTCTACCCACTACATACGGCAACAGCCCTGAAAGTATTCACTTTCAGGGCTGGCCGATCTGTGCGGCTAGGGAGAATCGAACTCCCGATTGATCCTTGGCAAGGACCCGTTATACCACTTAACCATAGCCGCTTTTATTAATTTGGTACTGTATTTAACACCATTTCATGAAGGCGGTCAAATCCGCACTTTTTGGTGCACCCGGAGGGACTCGAACCCCCAACCTTTGGCTCCGAAGGCCACTGCTATATCCATTAAGCTACGGGTGCTTATAGCGTGTTGCAGTGTACTACCGTTTTTTATAATCATCAACCATCATTTTGATCCAAACCTTCGTTTTGAAAAGCAAGCTCTTGCTTTTGGGAACCTCGACCCTTAGGCACCCTTTATAACTTGGACGTTTTTTAACTCCTAAACCAGAGGGTTTAATAATAGTCTTCTTGAAGTTAGACAATGGCACTCCAAGCTCCTTAGCCCACCATTGCTCCCAATTTTCATCCTTATACGGAAGGTGTAAAAATAATCTGAAATACAAATCTTTTCTGTAGAGATTATTGTATTTTTCGAGCCAACAAAGCATCGTCTCAATCATTTTCTCGTCTGAATTCGTGAAGTGAAACATCGACTGTCTCTTGGCTCCCTCAGCCCAATAAAGAGCAACTCCTGTTGCAAAAAGCGGCTCTGAAGCATACTTATCATACTCACGCTTCGCGGCATCGAATACAATCTTCTCTCTTTGCAGTCTATTTTTCCTATTTGTTGCTGCGGCCTTTGCTCTACCTTTGGATATATTTGAAGATACTCTCTTTCTTAAAACCTTTTTCTCATACTGAGAAAGGGGCATTGGTTTTAACCAGGAAGAGAGAGTGCTCTTTGCAACCGGCACTTTAGCTATAATTTCCTTATAACTAAGACCTTTTCGTCTCAAATCCTCTGCCAGCTTTCTTTCATGTACTAATTTCTTCATATCCTTAACACATTATCATAGTTCATATGTTTATATCATCTATATTAACGGGCTTAAATAACATATAATGCTCATATGATAGTCAAGGGGGATATCCCAAAAGAAGTACTCCGGGTGGCTGAAACGCTTGAAAAAGCGGGCTTTGAGGCATATTTGGTGGGTGGTTGTGTACGTGATCTCGCTCTAGGTAAGGCGCCTAAAGACTGGGATATTACCACCAATGCTACCCCTAAGGAAATAATGGGCTTGTGGACTGAAGAGGAAACTTTTTGTAACAACGACTACGGGACAGTGGGTGTAATAAACGAGCATGTTGAAGATGAAGCAGATACTAAAGTAGTGGAAGTCACCCCTTATCGCACTGAAGGTACTTACAGCGATTCCAGAAGACCGGATGAGGTAAAATTTGGCGTTTCGTTAGAAGAAGACTTGATGAGACGCGATTTTACCATCAATGCGCTGGCGTGGCGGCCGAAAGCTGAGAAAATAGTCGATTTATTTGATGGAACGTCCGATTTGAAGAAAAAACGCCTAAAAACCGTTGGAAAAGCGGACGATCGCTTCCGAGAGGACGCTCTACGCATGATGAGAGCCGTTCGTCTTGCCACCGAGCTAAACTTTGCAATCGAATCTGAAACTATGGCCTCAATCAGCCGAAATGGCAAGAATCTTAGCCATATTTCTGCTGAGCGTATTCGAGACGAGTGGCTACGGATTATCGATTCTTCTCAGCCTATGCAAGGAATGATTTATCTGGAGAAGCTAGGTCTTCTGGACTACGTCTTACCTGAAATTAAACCATCTATTGGCTGTGATCAGAGCGGTATACACGCCTATGATGTGTACGAACACCTTTTGCGTTCCCTCCAAGCCGCTGCAGACAAGGGATACTCTACTGAGATGCGCTTAGCAGCGCTTTTGCACGATATAGGCAAACCTGCAACTCGCAGAGAGGGTGGCAAGACCAAGAAATACACCTTTTTTGGCCACGAAGTTGTAGGTGCTAAAATTGCCAAGGATATAATGAATAGGCTTAGAATGCCTAGAGATTTGGCTCAAAATGTGGAAAAACTGGTACGATGGCACATGTTTTTTTCCGATCCGGATGAAATTACTCTTTCTGCCGTACGCCGCACTATCACTAGAGTAGGGGAGGAAAATATTGAAAATCTGCTAAATTTAAGGGTTTGCGACCGTATAGGCACCGGAAGGCCGAAGGAACAGCCATTCCGCTTCCGTAAGTACAAGGCCATGGTTGACGAAGCCTTACGTGATCCTATTTCAGTCAAAATGTTAAAGACAAACGGACAGAAAATAATGAATATCACCGGAGAAAAGCCGGGTAAAAAACTGGGTTTCATACTGCACGCACTACTTGAGGAGGTTTTGAATGATCCTAAGAAAAATACTGAAGATTATCTAAACGAGAGAACAAAAACCCTTGTAGAACTTGATATTTCAGAGCTAGAGGAATTGGCCGAAGCTGGTAAAAGACGCCAGGAGGAGGAGGAGAGAGAAGCTCTTAAGGCCATCGCTCGCGAACACAAGGTCGGATAAAAGATTTGAGACTCCAAATTGTCCCTAAGCTGTGGATATCTAGCAGCTTGGGATATCCCTTGGGATATTTAGCGAAGGTAATTACCAATGATGAATTCTAAAATGTGGCCTAAAATATAGCTACTTTCACCTCTTTTTTGAATAAGAAGCGTAGAAAGCCGCCAGTTTACACAGGAAGCGTACATGATAGCACAGTGACTAAGTAAACTGGCGGCCTTGTATAGCTTATTACCAAAACAG
>DFPA01000053.1:236-3232 GCA_002377025.1 Patescibacteria group bacterium UBA3527 | reverse complement strand
TAAAACCTTCATGAACAAAATATACCACTACTTCCCAGACTGCGTTAGTTTGATTTAGAAATCAGCTCTTGTACCATAGTAATATGAAGGAAAGAAGTCGCGAACTTTTGATTTTGATAGTAGGTGACATATCGGTTTTTATTGCAGCTTTGTGGCTTACACTGTTGGTACGTTATTTGGAATGGCCTTCGGTCGAGAGAATAAATCTCCATCTACTTCCTTTTCTGTCATTGTCACTTTTATGGATTTTTGTTTTCTATATCGCCGGCCTCTATGATAAACAAACGGTTTTTTTGAAAGGACTTTTATCTGCTCGTATTTTGAATACCCAGTTGGCCAATATAATAATAGCGGGCTTCTTGTTTATCATTATTCCATTTGGAATTACCCCAAAGACAAATTTAGTGATTTATCTTTTTGTTTCCACCGCTCTGATGGCCTGGTGGCGTTTGCACTTCTACAACTACTTCTCGCCCAAAACCCGCCACCAGGCCATCCTTCTTGCATCTATTCCCGAAGCGGTAGAGCTGGTTGACGAAGTCAATAACAACGACCGCTACAATTATTCTTTCGTTCGCATAGTGGATGAAGATACGGCCACTGCTACAGAAAACTTTGAGTCTAAACTACTAGAGCTTATCAATAGTGAAAATGTAGATATGGTCGTAGTCGATCCTAAAGGGGAAAATACCAGAAAAGTTTTACCGGCAATTTTTGATATGGCATTCTTAAACCTTGACGTTATTTTCCTAGATTTTCATCGTGTCTATGAAGACACTTTCGACAAGGTGGCCTTATCGGCAGTAGACTATGATTGGTTTATAAAAAATGTTTCCCAGCAAAAGAGTATCGTCTATGACTTCTCTAAAAGGATATTCGATATTGTGACTGGTATTTTTCTTGGTACTTTCTTTTTGTTACTTTTGCCCTTTGTGGCAATGGCTCTTAAGATCGAAGATAGGCAAGCACCGATATTTATTCGTCAGGATAGACTCGGTAAATTTAACAGACCGGTTAGGGTATGGAAACTACGTACCATGAGTATCAACGACCACGCTTCTGCAACATGGACAAAAGAGGATAAAGCAAAGGGTAACAAGGTGACTCAAGTGGGTGGGTTTTTGCGAAAGACCAGCCTGGATGAATATCCGCAGATTTGGAATATTATAAAGGGAGAAATGTCACTCATTGGCCCTCGCAACGACATAGTTGGTCTGGGGGCACGCTTGGCAGAAGAAATTCCCTACTATAACTTGCGTAACTTTGTACGTCCGGGTATTTCTGGTTGGGCACAAACTCACCAGTATTATATGGGGGACAATATAAGTCCACAATCATTGGAAGAAAGTCGAGAGCGGTTATCATACGATCTTTTCTATGTAAAGCATCGCTCGCTTCTTTTGGACTTGGATATTGCGCTGCGCACAATCAAAATCCTCATCTCTCGCTTTAGTGTTAAGATAAATTGGAAAAGAGAGTCATGAATGTATATATTCTTAAGGTCATATGGAAAGAGAAAAAGTAGTATTTATTGTAGGTGGGGCGGGCCCAGTGAAATGGTGAGGTATAAAGGTTATGCACTACACTTACGTGTTAATAAGTAAAAAGGATAAGCAACTGTACTATGGTTACACCAATAACCTCACCAAACGATTTGAGGAGCATAGAAAAGGTAAAGTAAAATCTACGAAAGATAGACTTCCTGTTAAGCTTGTATATTATGAAGCGTGTAAATCAAAAGTTGACGCATTAAAAAGAGAGAAGTACTTTAAAAGCTATAGAGGTAGGCAATTTTTATCAAAGAGACTCAAATCGTATTTCACCGGATTTAAAAATTAACCTTCACGGTATCTTAAGGTCATATGGAAAGAGAAAAAGTAGTATTTATTGTAGGTGGGGCGGGCTACGTAGGGGAGATGTTGGCGGAGAGCTTTGCTGCGCGGGATGACGTTGGAAAGGTGGTTGTCTTAGATAAAGAAGCTCAGAGTGATTACTCAAAGAAGATTCCAAAACTTATATATATAAAAGCCAACATGTCTGACAAAAATTGGCTGGAAGAGGTTGCCAGGTATGAGCCGGAAGTAGTGGTACACACTGCTTGGCAGATAAGGGCAATGTATGGTGAAGCTCCTAAGCAGTGGCTCTGGAATGTTGAAGGCTCAAATAATGTCTTCGACTTTACACTCAACCTACCTTCAGTGAAAAAGTTTATATACTTTTCTACTGCTTCTTCGTACTCTGCGCGAGAGAGTAACACTTTTGACCATCTCTTTACTGAGGATGAGGGGTTTAGACATGACGATTACATCTATGCCTATGAAAAAAAGATCACTGAAGAAAATTTGGAGGTAATATACAACCAGCTCAAAAAAGAAGGCAAGCAACTGCCACAAGTCACAGTCTTTCGTCCGGCTGCCATCACCGGTCCACGAGGGCGTTATATGCGTATACGCTTTGGTTTACAATCTGCGTTACAGGGTAATCTAAAGGGAGGGTTGATAAACCGAATCATTACCCTACTCACATCTTTTGTCCCGGTGACCAAGGGATGGGTAAGGCAGTTTGTACATGAAGATGATGTTAATGACGCTGTTACCAAAGTTATATTTGAAAATCAAGATTGGGAATATGAAGTATTTAATCTTGTTCCGGTGAGCGAAGCAGTATATCCGGACGATATGGCTGAGGCAGTGAATAAGAAGAAAGTAACAATTTATCCTTGGATGGTGAGATTGGCTTTTTGGTTTTTTTGGCACGCGACTAGGGGCAGGGTGCCAACTTGCCCGCATTCTTGGCGCTTTTACTCGTACCCGCTTTTGATGAGTGGAGAGAAACTGCAGCACTTTTATAAGTGTAAATACACTTCCAAAAATGCCTTCCACTACACCAATGGTCGCTACGAAAACCTGGTACCTGAACACAACAGAAGGCATAATAACGTTGTTATTGAAAAGTGATATAATCAACACAATGTCACAAATAGAATTTGAAACTGA
>DFPA01000053.1:0-133 GCA_002377025.1 Patescibacteria group bacterium UBA3527 | reverse complement strand
GGGCAGGGTGCCAACTTGCCCGCACTCCTGGCGCTTTTACTCATACCCGCTTTTGATGAATGGTGAAAAATTACAGAGTTTTTATGAGTGCCAGTATACTTCCAAAAACGCCTTCCACTACACCAATGGTCGC
>DFPA01000056.1 GCA_002377025.1 Patescibacteria group bacterium UBA3527 | reverse complement strand
CGAACCCCACCCTCGCTGCTCGCACCCTGCGGGTGCCACTTCAAAAACCCTTTACCTTAGCGTTCATGCACAAGTCAGCCGCGTTAACGGCGTTGGCCTCTGGCCCAAAATCATTATTCTATTCAAAACTGCGGGCCACTCGGGTTAAGTACCCAGTACTCCAAGCACCGTAAGGGTATTTTAGCACTTCTGAACAGCTAGTCTTGATGTGTACGGGTCGCTATCTATCTTTTGTAAATGCGACAAATACGACACCCTAAAAAGACTTAGTTTTTGAAACCCCAGTTGTTCTCATATCGCTCCGCAAGCGGAGTTTCAATGGGATACTTCTCGGTCTTAATGCCGAGACGGAAGATCCTCATATCAGAATTAACAACAGCTTTGCCTTCTTTCTTTTTCTCTTTGAGCCACAAGTTATGTTGGTCTCGTACGTATGCGGCAACCACTTTACTTGGCACCATGTAAAAATTGAACTTCTCTGCATCGTCATGAATATTCACGAAACAGTAGAAAAGATTCGGTGACACTAGAGTCTCGTGTTTTTTGTGCATAATCCATCCACTCACGACTTTCCCGTGCACCTTTGAGAATGATGGCTTATTCAAAACTTGTTGATGGTTTGTTTTTACCTCTACTTTGAACATCGTATCTGACTCTGGGTCAGATACGAGAATATCTACTCCCTTAGTATTTCCCAGTGTTAGGTTAGCGTCGTATCCGCGGAGTGTAAGCCGTGACAATACTGCGAATTCGCCAGCGAGAGATATTTGATTCTTTGATAGTTTCATACTGTTTATAGAATATCACCAAGCCATTTATTTGTTAGTCCAATATTCAACACGTCTCACGTAATCAATTGCTTTTTGCTCTAGGAGGCTTGAAAAACTATCCATGTGTTTGGAACCAAGTACGAACAACACAGTGTCACTCAAGAAAGGAGTTAATTTGTTCAGCCAAAAATTCTCGCGAGGAGCAAAATACTCCTTCTGCTTCTCCGAGACCATTCTTATCTCTTCCTCAATTGGTATGGTCGGACTTAGTCCAAGCGTCTTCTTGATTTGCCCATATGACGGTATTTCGAGCTCTTTCCTCTCTTGTATGGTCGGTTCGCAATATAAGTGTGTGATGCGCAGTTCTTCTGCTAAACGACCGAGAGTTGAATGAGAGGCCATGGACCACCTAATGGCATCTTCGTTGAATTCTTCAGCGATAACGTCTACACCCAAAGCGGTTATCTCGTTTTTTAGAAAATTCTTGAAGGCTGAGCGCAATTCTGGTTTGGCTGATTCATTCCCATCGTGCTGTAGGTAATGATCTACCCCTATTAGATATATCATTCAGTGAGTGTACTGCCTTTAAGATATTTCATGAAGCTCCACCCGAAATCTGTTAGTGCGTGTTCAACATGACCTCCGCCACTTCCAAAACCTCCTCCACCTTCAACAGTAACTCTAAATATTCCTAAACCTACCATTTCAGCCAATGACTCGCGCATTTTGTTGAGTTCGATTTCTTCAAGCGCGAATACATCTTCTAATGGAATATCGTAACTGTCCGATTCTTTTACGTAGTTATATTTCTCCTTAACAGAATGACTGTTTGGATCGAAGCGGTCGTGTATCCACTTATTAAGGAACTTAGAAAGCGGTTGGTGTTCCTTTTGGAAGTCTGTCACAGTACATTCATCAGTAGATATCGGGTCTTCTTGATCTTCAAACATGATGGGGATAATCTCATTGTCGAGGAACCGAAGATATTCAACAGACCCCAACGAGATGTCTGATATTGTTTCGAGATAGCGTTCCAACTCAAACTCGTTGTGATCTTGGCTTATCGCAAATCCCAAAAAAACTTTACGTATAATTACTCGCTTTTGCACATTGCGTTCCTTGATGTACTTCTCCAAAGATGTAACAAAAGCATCTTGAAATGACTCCGTTTGTAGCAACTGCTCGGTAAACGCATCCGGGTTATCTCTTACCATCTCAACCCATTCTCGCGCTCTATCTTCTCTCAATCTTAAACCAGCGCCGAACAAGGCTTTGCTTAGGCCCCATGCAATAGCGAGAGGAGGATAGGTAGACACGAGTGCATCTAAGGTCGCCATCGGTATGTTGGCAAGTATTTCTTTATCCTTTTCGTCCATACTTACGGATGATAGCATGACACATAAGAGTAACTCTATGTCTCAAGAAGATGTCCTAGATAAAATAGATTCTTTAGTTCGGCACATAGCTGAACATCAAGGGATGTTCCAGGAAAGAGATGTTGTGTACCTCGTGGTGGAAGCATACAAGGTAAAAGAGCGTGATTTATCAGGCAGTGATGCTTCCGTAAGAGATCAACTCACACACTTGGCGTTCTTCAGAGACTGGATTGTTCACACGAATATTAATAACCAAGATTGGTTTGATAGAAGGGGTGAACTTATGAACCCAGATGGACTGCTCTCAGACTTGTCTTCTGTGATCACTAATACCGAAACAAGACACCATATTGAGACCATGTGGGATAGTTTTATCAAAAGTCTCAAGAAGGTTCTGCAGGATCAGGGTATAAGTTTGCGCAACTAGGTTGTCTAGTCGCGTGTGACTTCCAGGTAGTCCATTATTTTGTAATCCTTTAAATATTCTTTAGGATCTACGAATCTGTACCATGGCTCCGAGTGATAGAAATCCTTGCCGTCTTTTGTTTCCTTAACCAGTCGAGACTTCACTAGTTTCTTTGGGGGCAAGAAACCTCTGTTGTTTTTGATTAAAAAGAGCTGTACGTGCGTACCTCCGTCTTCACGTGATATTGTACGCGCTTTCAATATCTCTTCTTTGACCCATCGCTTTATATCATATCTATTGAGATTGAAGCTCCGCTCTAGGTCGTATTTGGTGTACCAACTCTCTTTGTTCTTTGCTAGCGAAGCAGGTATCTCTTTTCTATTTATCGCTCTCTGACACACAGAACATTTGATGCCGTATTTGTCGTACCAGTTGCCATTAGCGGGTGTGCCGCCACCACATATAAAACAGGTATATCCGACTCCCTCAAGAACGAAACCTTTTGGTGATTCCTTGAGTTTCTTTTCACGACGCGATTCTTCTCGCCAATGGTCATAAAGTATTTCAGCGAGACCACAGAGAGTATTACCTGCTTCAAGGACTTCCACATCGCTAAACTCGCGACCGTATTCTTTTTCAAGCAACCCTTTCAATTCCTTGAGGCGTTTCTCAGGTATCTGCATAAGATAGGCTCTACGCTTCTATCGCTACTTTTAGATCATGGTAAGCAACCGACTCTATGCCGTTTTTCTTAAGTAATGATAGAGAGACACTACTTCCATCTTTGGTGAGCGACTGTAGCTTGTCCTTAGAAAGGACATAAAAGCACCATTGGTCCATATCCAATATGTTGAGCGTTTCTGTTTCTTTGTGATTGAGGAGCGCAAGGACGTATATTTGTGCTTTGTATTCTTTCTTTTCTTGTTTGATTTGTTTTGCGACTGCATCGTTCCAATACAGGGTATTCGCTTTCAGTCCAGACCACTGAATAGTCGAGAGTTTCAGTTGGTCCCAATCTTGCAAGTAGGAGCAACATTTAACCTCAATGGTTTTCCCTTGATAGTCTACGTCGTAATCTCCCCACGGATTTCTGATTTCTATGTCTTCTACGTCCTTGAGAGCGGTTTCTACAATATACTCTGCCAACGCTCCTCGGAGTACGTTTGAGTTGAGGTTTGAGAAACCGTACCTCCAGAAATCCAAGACGGTAAACTTCTTGTCTCCTGTGTGGATGAATTCCTCACTACCAGTGAGTTTCCTCACCTCCTTTCTTTTGTACATATTGTGTTGTGTCGTGCGTTTTAGTAAGTAGATACAACAAAGCCCACCACATAGGGAGGGACCTTACGGTATCCTCTACCAAAGTTTCCCTTGGTAACGCACGACACGCCCTACATGATGGGTTCTCTTGTGTCGTGCGATTTGTAGCCATATCCAAAATGAACTTAGGCTAACGCTGCTATTCAGTTGTAATCCATATACTATCACGATTTATTTAATAAGACCTGTGTTTTAGCTTAGTATTAGCGCTTTGTGTAGCGGTTTGCCTACAAACGCTCCATTTGCACCTTTTGCACTTTCGCGGCTTAGTTAAGCCATTTATCCACAGGGGTCTGCTTGGAGCATCACTGGCTCTCTGATTATATGGTGGTAACGAGATTTACTGAGTTTTATACATAACAGGATATGCACTAATTTCCAGCATTTCCTGCGCAACTTTATGCAGAGATGTCGATTGCGACAGCTATATTGAGATTTACTGAGAGCTATTACTTACAGTCCTAGGCATGGGGCTATTGCTAAATAGTTCTACTATGAAAAATATAGACCTTGAGGTCGTGAACGTCCTCATAGATGCCATTAAGCCTGCGGCATACAACCCACGAACGTGGGACGAAAGTCAGGCAGACGCTCTCAAGGAGAGCATTACACGGTTCGGATTAGTTGATCCACTCATCTGCAATAGTGCTTCAAAACGAAAGAATGTCCTCATCGGTGGACACTTCAGGCTACACATTGCAAAGGAACTTGGATTCACTGAAGTACCGGTCGTATACGTGAACATCCCGAGTCTTCAGAAAGAGAAAGAATTGAACTTACGTCTTAACAAAAACACTGGTTCTTTCGACTTCAAACTACTCGCCGAATTCGACAAAGCATTCCTTACCGACGTCGGCTTCACTAGCGAAGATATCGATGACATCTTTGACGTTGAAACGACTGTTGAAGAATTTGATCTCAAGAAAGAACTCGACAAGATGAACATCAAGGAGGTCAAAGCAAAGAAAGGTGACGTCTTTGAAATTGATGGTAACCGACTGATGGTTGGCGATTCAACCATAGAAGCAGATATGCTCCACCTTATGGAGGGAGTACAGGCCGATATGGTCATGACGGATCCGCCATATATCCTCGATTATCTTCGTGGGAAAACAAAACAGAAGGACGGTGTGACGGTAGGCTTCGGCGCGAAGAAAAATCGTCGCTACCTTGAAACCGAGTCGCTCCCTGAGAACTTCTCTGAACTCTGGATGGCGAATGTCGCTAAAGTGCAGAAGCCGAACTTCTCAATCATCATCTTCGAGAATCCAAAGAACTTACGAACTATTTGGAATGCCTTAGAGGCACATTGGAAGTATCGCAATACCATTACGTGGCATGTGCCAAATCGTATGCAGGGATTCAGTGCTAAGTATAAGTTCTTCAACAAAACAGACATCGCACTGGTTGGTAGTGCTGGCGATGTTAAGCTCAATCTCGAAGAAGAGGACGAACTCTTCCAAAACGAGTATGAAAACGCACTCTTTGCGACGTCAGGTTCTCCGCACTGGGAGAGTTACGCAAAGGGTAAGAAGTATTGCCCGACTGACTTCATCGAACACATTGCCGCTGATAAGAAGTCGTCAGGACAAGACATCATCTTCGGGACGAAGCCACTTGAATTGCTCATTCCGTACATTAAGGTGCTGACAAAGCAAAACGACTTGGTACTTGAGCCATTTGGTGGTTCTGGCTCAACCTTAATGGCGTGCATCAAGATTGGACGGTCGTGTCGCATCATGGAGAAATCTCCTGTGTACGCAGAGGTCATTATCAAACGCTGGGAGAAGCTCACGGGTAAGACCGCGAAGCGTATCGCTCGCCATGGCTCGTAAAACTGTAAAGGCTACTGAGAAAACGAGGGCGTCAAAACGCGATACGGTTAAAGAACGACAGGAACGAGACAAAAAGAAGTTCATCGACAAGCTTGAAGAATCACCAATCATTCAAGTAGTTGCCGCGAAAGTAGGTGTTGACCGTAGCACCTACTATCGATGGCGAAATGAAGATGCAGAGTTTCGCGAAGCGTGCGAAGCGGCACGTGAGAAAGGCATTGAGTTCGTCAACGACATGATGGAGTCAATCCTCATTAAGAACGCAAAAGCAGACAAACTCACTGCTGTCATCTTCTGGTTGAAAAACCATAGTGTGCAGTACAGTGACAAGCTGTACCATCGTCACAAGCATGAGTTTGATGACAATCCTCTTACCCCAGAACGCATAGAAGAAATCGCTCGAGTTGGCATGGCATGGCACGATGTTGAGGAGGATGACTTCGTCTTTGAAGAAGAGGAAGAACTAGAGGATGTGGAGGAAGATGATGCGGTTCCTGATGAGGACGTTGAGGAGCCGGTATCCAAGAAGGGTGTAGCGAAGATGTATACACCGAAACGTTCTTCTAAGTAGTGTTCTTAGCAACAGTCCCGTCGATTCGACGGGGCTTTTGTACGTCTAGACTAATGAAGTAATTGCTGTCATTGATAGTGATGTATGCACAATACGGTAGAAACGTCGACTCAACTTGCTCAGGGAACACCCGTGTCGGACAGTGTGAAGTATTGTCTCTATGCGAGGAAGTCTACTGAATCCGAAGAGAGACAAGTATTGTCCATTGATAGTCAAATAAAGGAGATGTTGCAATTAGCGGAGCGAGAGAATCTAGAGATTGTATGCATGAAGCGTGAGTCGCACTCAGCCAAGAATACTGGTCAACGTCCTGTGTTCAATGAGATCCTCAACGAGATACGACTTGGTAAATACAACGGCATACTGACATGGGCGCCAGATCGCATCTCGCGTAACGCAGGAGACCTCGGACAAGTGGTGGACCTTATGGATGGTGGTGTGCTGAAAGAAATACGCACGTACGGGCAGACGTTTACGAATAACCCAAACGAGAAGTTCTTACTCATGATTCTTGGTTCACAGGCAAAGCTTGAGAACGACAACCGAGGCGTAAACGTGAAGCGCGGGTTGCGAGCGCGATGTGAAATGGGATTGTGGCCGGGTATGGCACCTGTTGGGTACCTGAACCAGAAGCAGATTGATAAACGATGTCAGATTATCATCGACCCTGACCGAGCACCTATCGTGCGCCAAATGTTTGAGAAAGTTGCGTATGACAAATGGTCAGGCAGGAAGATATATCACTGGCTAAAATTCGAGTTGAACTTCAAGTCTGTTGGGAATCACAACTTAGCGTTGAGCAATATCTACCGCACACTACAGAACCCTTTCTACTATGGTGAGTTTGAGTATCCAAAAGGAAGCGGTAGTTGGTACAAAGGCAAGCATGAGCCCATTGTCACCAAAGAACTGTTCACCAAGGTGCAGGAACAACTCAAGCGGGACAATATCGTGCGACAGAGCAAAGAGTTCGCCTTCACAAAACTGATGACGTGTGGTCTGTGTGGCTCGGGCATTTCTGCTGAGGAAAAGTACAAACAGCTCAAGGATGGAACAACAGCAAAGTATATCTATTACGGCTGTGGACGATCAAAAGATCGATATTGCAAAAACAAATATTTACGCGAAGAAGAGCTCGTAAATCAGTTAATAAAGTTGATGGACGAAATAGACCTTGAAAAGAGTGGCGTAAGAGCGAAGTTTGAAGATGAGTTAAAAAGATTTAATAAGTTTTACTGCAAAGTACTCGGTATTTCTGGAAGGAAAGAAAAGCACCGGGATATAGACATAAAAACTTACGTCAAATATGTACTAGGCGAAGGTTCAAGTGAAGAGAAAAGAGTCCTTATGAATTGTTTCAAAACTACTCTAGTGGTTGAACACAAAAGAGTACAGGTGAGGCAATAAGAGGGTTTCTATTCTGCACAGTTGCGGGTCGATATCTTCAAAGTATGTTGGTATAATTATACTAAGCAAAACTTTCTTATGAAAAAAAGTGGACTAAGAAAAAGAAGCTCTAAGCTTGGTGTGAATATAAAAAAGTATTCACGAAAGCACGGCCTTTCTAAAAGTGAGCTGGTGAGGCGGACTGGCCTGGATTACCACACAATCGCGAAGATTGAGCGTGGGATTACACCAGATCCAAGGGTGCATACGGTGGTAAAAATTGCCTCAGCATTAGGGATAACTGTTGAGGAGCTAGTTACGTAAATATGAAACTTACATTACAACAACTCGAGCAACACTTGGCTGATGCAGCTTGGATTCTTAAGGGGCCAGTTGATGCTGCTGATTTTAAGGTGTACATCTTTCCGCTACTTTTCTATAAGCGTCTCTCGGACGTATATGATGATGAATATAAATCTGCTTTGGAGGAATCTGATGGTGATACGAGTTACGCGGAACTACCTGAATTTCACAGATTTGTGATTCCGGAAGGATGTCACTGGAAGGATGTTCGGGAGACGACAACAAATGTAGGAGCAAAGCTCATTTATGCCTTTCGTGAAATAGAAAAAGCTAACCAGGATCTGTACGGGATATTTGGTGATGCCGCGTGGACTAATAAAGAGAAGTTGCCTGATAGCTTACTGATTGAACTTATTGAACACTTCTCACAATACAAACTTGCTAATGGCACAGTTGACTTGGATATGCTGGGTCAGGCATACGAATATCTCATTAAGAAATTTGCCGATTTAACGAACAAGAAAGCTGGAGAATTCTACACACCAAGAACAGTCGTGCAGCTGATGGGTAGGATTATAAACCCGAAGGAAGGTGAGTCCATCTACGATCCTGCATGTGGTACCGGAGGTATGTTATTGCAGTGTGTGGAACAGTTGAGGGCTGAAGGTAAAGATGCCCGGACGCTTAAAATATTTGGTCAGGAGAAAAACCTCACAACGTCTTCAATTGCTCGCATGAACATGTTCCTGCATAATGTCGAAGACTTTACTGTTGTTCGAGGTGATACTTTGCGAAATCCAGCTTTCTACGAAGGTGACGAGTTGGCAACATTTGATTGTGTTATTGCAAATCCACCCTTCTCACTCAAGAAATGGGGTGACGATATTTGGACAAATGATCCGTTTGGGCGCAATTTTGCAGGAGTCCCTCCTACTGGCAACGGCGACTTTGCCTGGGTACAACACATGATTAAGTCGATGAAATATCCAACAGGACGAATTGCTGTTGTCCTACCTCACGGAGCGTTATTCCGAAAAGGAAAAGAGGGTCAAATCAGGAAGAAACTTGTTGAAATGGACTCGCTTGAGGCAGTGATAGGTCTGGGAGCAAATATCTTCTACGGTGCTTCGCTTGCTGCCTGTATTCTGGTCTTCCGAGCGAATAAACCAGATGACAAAGAAAATAAAGTTTTGTTTATTGATGCGTCAGATCAAGTGAGGGTGGGACGTGCACAAAACTATTTGGAGCAAGAACATGTCGATCAAATCTTTGAATGGTACTCAGGTTTCAAAGATGTAAAAAATCATGTAACGGTTGCTTCAAAAGAAGATATTTTGACCAATGACGGTAATTTACACATACCACTTTATGTCGAGAAGGACTCAGCAATTGAACTTCCAACACTGAAGGAAGCAACTAAACAACTTGAGGAATCCTTGGAAGAAGTTTGGGAGGCAGAAGATGATCTGAAAAAACTCCTTAAAGAGTTTTCACTGATTAAAAAATAGTATGGCATTGAAACAGAAAGAATTAGAGACATACCTCTGGGGAGCCGCCACGCTTCTGCGAGGTGTTATTGATGCTGGTGACTATAAGCAATACATCTTCCCACTGCTTTTCTATAAGCGGTTGTGTGACGTGTATGACGAAGAGTATGAGAAAGCTTTAAAAGAATCTGATGGAGATAAGGAGTATGCGAAGTTTGAAGAAAACCATCGCTTTCAGATTCCTAAAGGGGCTCACTGGAATGATGTTCGAGAGGTCACTCTAAATGTTGGTAAGGCTCTACAAGATGCGATGCGGAAAATTGAAAAGGCAAATGATGACCGCCTCTTTGGTATCTTCGGGGATGCCTCATGGACCAATAAAGACCGTTTGTCTGACGAAACTCTCATTGATTTACTTGAGCATTTCTCAGGGCAAACTCTTTCAATAAAGAACGTTCCCAACGACGAGCTCGGTAACGCATATGAGTTCTTGATCAAAAAGTTTGCAGATGATAGCGGGCACACTGCAGCTGAGTTTTACACCAATCGCACAGTCGTACATCTCATGACACTCATCATGGATCCTCAGCCCGGGGAAAGTGTGTATGACCCGACCTGTGGTTCGGGTGGCTTGCTTCTTAATTGTGTAAATCATCTCAAAGAACAAGGTAAGGAATATCGCACACTTAAGATGTATGGTCAGGAGTTAAATCTCATGACCTCTTCAATCGCTCGAATGAACATGTTTCTTCATGGTATTGAAGACTTTCATATTGAAAGAGGCAACACACTTTCAGAACCAAAGTTTTTGGAGAACGATAAGTTAAAAACATTTGATGTTATTCTGGCCAATCCACCGTACTCAATTAAGCGTTGGGATCCTGCTGCATGGTCAAATGATCCGTACGGAAGAAATATTTATGGTACTCCACCACAAGGATGTGCTGATTACGCTTTCCAACAACACATATTGAAAAGTTCTAATGATAAAAGTGGAAGAAGTGTAGTGCTCTGGCCACATGGGGTTTTATTTAGAGATTCAGAAAAAGTTTTCAGAGAGAAGATGCTTGAGGATGACGTGGTCGAAGCAGTGATTGGCCTCGGTCCAAATCTCTTCTACAACTCACCAATGGAGTCCTGCTTATTGGTTTGCCGAATGAATAAACCAAAAGAAAGAAAAGGTAAAGTGATATTTATCAATGCAGTAAATGAGGTAAGACGTGAAGCCAATTTCTCATTTTTGAATGATGATCATATTAATAAAATTCATCAAGCCTATATAAATTTTGCAGATGTAACAGGGTTTGCAAAGGTGGTAAATACAAAAGATTTGCTGAATACTAACTCAGATTTAACCATATCTAGGTTCGTCATAAACAACAAAGATACTGAAGGTGAAATTGACCTAGCTGTTGTCGTTGAAGATTTAATCGAAGGTGGAGTAGATTTGCGTACAGAGTCGAAAAAACTGTTTAAGACATTGAGTAAAGACATATGAAAGATTTAGAAAAGCAAATAAACACAATCTTTACGAAAGCTGATCGGTCTTCTTGGCAAAAGGTAAAATTTGGTGATATTGCTAAAGAAGTTAAGGAGTCATGTTCAAATCCAGAAGATGAAGAACTCGATAGGGTTGTTGGTTTGGAACATCTAACTCCACTCGATATTCATATTAGAGACTGGAAGTCTTTAGCTGATGGCACAACCTTTACTAGAGTTTTTCGACGAGGCCAGGTTTTGTTTGGAAGACGAAGGGCCTATCAGCGAAAGGCGGCCTTGGCAGAGTTCGACGGGTTGTGCTCTGGGGACATAATAGTAATGGAAGCAATTGAAGATAAATTGAATCCAGACTTACTTCCATTTATAGTACACAGTGATAAATTCTATGATTGGGCAGTAAGCACCTCTGCTGGTTCACTTTCTCCTCGCACTAAATTTAAACATCTTGCAGAGCTAGAATTAGAAATACCAAATAGGTCGCTACAAAATAAAGTAGTAGGTTTATTAACTAAACTCGACGACTATCAAGAGAAGCTTTTGTCGGCTCAACAATCAGCAGAAGAAGCAAGGCTTGTGATGGCAAGAATGCTTTTTGATAACTACAAAGGAGATAGGGTTGAGGTTGGTGAAGTGGCGTCAGTTAGAGCTGGCTACGGTTTTCCTCATTCTCTTCAAGGTAAAACTTCTGGAAAGTATCCCTTTATAAAGGTGTCCGACATGAATGACTACCCAAGATTAATGGATGGAGCAGCAAACTATGTTGATGATGAAGAACTCATTAAGTTAAAAGCAAAGCCTTTTGAAGAAGGAACAATTATATTTCCTAAAGTCGGCGCTGCCATTTTTACCAACAAGAAAAGATTGCTTTCAAAAAAATCACTAGTTGACAATAATGTAATGGGGCTTACTGTACAAGAAGACCGATATCTAAATGAGTACATGTATTACTTTTTCTTGAACCTGGATCTGGGTTTGATTGCTACCCAAGGCGCCTTGCCCGCTATATCTGCAGGTGATATCAAGAAGATTAATATCCCAGATATAGATATTTCAGAACAAAGAAAAGTCATTTCTAAACTATCTGATTTTGATAGAAACATTGACCTAGTTGCTTCATTGCAAACAAGGACAAAAGTATTGAGACAACATCTTTTAAACAAACTCGTGACATGAGTTTTAACGAAATAAACACAACTGAACATTTTATATTGAACGAGCTGACCGGGCTTAAGCCAGAAGTTTTTGCTGATCCGAATTACCAAGCGCCCGACGAAGCTTTTTTACCAAATGGTTCTTGGCAATATGTGCCAGCAAGCCAGCTGAAACGTGATAGTAAAGATGCGTTAGTTGAGTCTCTTTTGAAAGATGCATTGATTCGACTTAACCCAACAATTGCCTCTGATCCGAATAAAGCAGATGAAGTTTTGTATAAACTACGAGCCATTTTTCTTACTGTTGGCACATCAGGACTCATTCGTGCAAACGAAGAATTTGCCGCTTGGCTACAAGGAAATAAGACGATGCCTTTTGGAGAGAACAACGAGCACGTATCGATAAACTTTATTGATTTTGAGAACTTAGAAAATAATACTTTCATTGTTACGAATCAATTTACTGTTCAAGGTCGTGCTGAGAAGCGACCAGACCTTGTGATGTTAGTTAACGGTATTCCTCTAGTGGTAGGTGAGTTTAAGACACCAGTGCGGCCGTCTATTTCATGGCTTGATGGGGCTATCGATATTCATGATGATTATGAAAACACCATCCCTCAGCTTTTTGTACCAAACGTGTTTTCATTTGCGACTGAAGGAAAGACATTTCGATACGGGTCAGTTCGTATGCCACTTGAACTTTGGGGTCCGTGGCGTGAAATAGGTTCAAGTGCAGGACTTAGTGAAATTAAGCAGGCTATCTCTGGGCTTCTTAATCCAGAAACGGTTCTTGGTATGCTGGCGAACTTTACTCTGTTCGCTACTGACAATAAGAAGCGACGAATCAAAATCATTGCTCGATATCAGCAGATGGAAGGTGCAAATCTTATAGTTGAACGGGTAAAAGAAGGAAAGCTTAAAAAAGGTTTGATTTGGCACTTCCAAGGCTCTGGAAAATCTTTGCTGATGGTATTTGCAGCACAGAAGCTCCGCAAATCACAAGATTTGAAAAGCCCGACCGTTTTGATCGTGGTAGATCGAGTTGATCTCGATACACAAATTACGGGTACATTTAATGCCAGTGATGTACCAAACGTTGTTTCGACAGATAAGCGATCTGAATTACATGACCTTTTAAACAAAGATACTCGCAAAATCATCATTACCACTATCTTTAAATTTGATGAGGCAGAAGGAGTACTGAACGACCGTGACAACATTATCGTTTTGGTAGACGAAGCACATCGCACGCAAGAGGGTAACCTTGGTAGAAAGATGCGTGATGCGTTGCCAAACGCTTTCCTTTTCGGACTTACTGGTACGCCGATTAACAAAGCTGACAAAAATACTTTCTGGGCCTTCGGTGCAGAAGAGGACGAACATGGCTACATGACTCGTTACACCTTCCAAGACTCGATTCGCGACAAGGCTACTCTACCACTTCACTTTGAACCACGACTACTTGATGTGCACGTTGATCGTGAACTCATTGATGCTGGCTTCGATGAAATGACGAGTCATCTGTCTGAAGAAGACCGTACCGGATTGGTAAAGGAGGCGGCGAAGATGTCAGCTTTCCTTAAGTCACCAAAACGAATTGAAACTATTGTTGCTGACATTGTTAAGCACTTTTATTCAAAGGTTGATCCGCAAGGATTCAAGGCACAGATCGTTACTCCAGATCGCTATGCTTGTGACTTATACAAGCAAGAATTGGATAAGGTATTACCTCCTGAAGCTAGTGCGGTAGTTATTTCTGTTGGCGGCAAGGGCGAAGCTGAGACTGAACTCAAGGAGAAGTATGAAATGACAAAAGAAGAGCAAGAAAAACTCCTCGATAACTTCAGGGACCCAGAACACCCACTTAAATTCTTGATAGTAACCGCTAAGTTACTTACCGGATTTGATGCTCCCATCTTGCAGTGTATGTATCTTGATAAGTCGCTTAAAGACCACAACCTGCTCCAAGCTATTTGCCGAACCAACCGAGTGTATAAAGACAAGTCGTTTGGACTGATTGTTGATTACTTCGGAGTCTTTGATGATGTGGCTAAGGCACTCGAATTTGATGAGGAGAGTGTTCGGTATGTGATAACAAACTTGAACGAACTTAAGGGTGAGCTACAGAAATCAATCGATGCTTGCATGTCTCACTTTCACGGCATCGACCGTAGTGAAGGTGGCTACGAGGGTTTACTTCTTGCACAAGATTGCTTGAATACAGATGAAAAAAGGGATGCTTACGCAGCAGACTATTCAGTTCTCAATCGAGTATGGGAAGCGCTCTCTCCAGATCCAATACTTAACAAATTCCAGGCAGACTATACTTGGTTGTCGCAGGTCTATGAGTCAGTGCGACCAGCTTCTGATGATACAGGACGACTTCTTTGGCACGCGATGGGTGCCCAGACTATGAAGTTAATACACGAACACATACACGTTCAGGGAGTAGAAGACCGACTTGAAGAGATTGTCCTTGATGCAGAGGTAATTGAGGATTTAATGCAAGGCGGTGATAAAAAGAAAGCTAAACTCATTGAGATTGAGATTACAAAACGTCTAATGCGACACAAAAATGACCCAAGGTTTATCGCATTAGGTACTAAGCTTGAAGAACTGCGAGACAAAGCTGAACGAGGTTTAATTAATAGCGTCGAATTTCTGAAAGAGCTCATACAACTTGCCAAAGAAACAGTTGAAGCAGAAAAGGAGGTTGATACCGAAAAGCAGAGAAACGGAGCAAAGGCAGCGCTTACAGAGTTGTTCTTAGAGACTAAGACGGATCAGACGCCTGCTATTGTCGAGCGGATTGTTAATGATATAGATGAGATTGTAAAAATCGTTCGTTTCCCAGGTTGGCAAAATACAGCAGCGGGAGAAAGAGAGGTGAAGCAAGCATTACGCAAAACCCTATACAAATATGCCTTGCATAAAGACAATAACCTTTTTGATAAAGCCTATGAATATATAAGGCAGTACTACTAAAGATTCTTTTACCTGTGAAGACTCAGATTCTCGCTAGGTGTCGTCTGGCTTCACGATGTAACAGGCTCTTTCATACAGTTCGTCAAACGTTAATATCTCCACTCCACTGATTGACTGCCTAAACCGCTCAAAACTTTCACGTTTACTTCTCGTGTCTGCTAGTTCAGATAAGCTACCAATCACTATTATGCCCCTTGGCGTCACAGTGTATATTCCATCTGAGTATTCGAGTTTGTCCATATTGTCGGGTTGCCTCGCACCTTCTTTTTCCCATGTAGCTTTATTGGCCTGGATTTGGGAAATGGCATCAACTAACTCCTTGCTCATACTCCAAGCGCCATTCCTAATTTCTTCTGTACCCCTTAGCAAAGGGGTACAGGGGGTTTTAATTTCTACTAACGATGTAAATCTCAAGGCACCGTTACTCGCCATCAAGTAGTCGCCCTTCTGGCCACCTTTACCGTCCACGGTGGTGCCTCCATAGTTAGGTTGATCTTGCTCAGTACTTAGAAAGACATACCGTAGTCCATATCCAAATATCCAAGTATTGTTTTCAAAGAATTCTTGCCACCAACTTTCCTCGCAGTAATTTTCCTTTAGCCTCTTCTCAAATTCAGTCAAAGTCACCTTCCTTCCTTGTAGTAGGGCAATTTCTTTCTCGTCCAGTTTTATCTTATTATCTTGAACTGCTTTTGTAAGAATCTGCTTGATGCTTTCGGGTGGGAGTTGTTCAGCAATCTGAATCTTCTCTTTTTCCTCCGCGTTGATTAGGGAAAAACTAGTATCAGGGGTCTCCACTTCAGCGAGTGAACGTATGTAGCCAATAAGATTCCAAAAGTTTTCGTGGCATTGGTCGAAGGAAACTCGAGCTTTTAAGAGCTTTTGTTTATCATTGTCTATTGCTTCGACAATTTTTTTACTTTTATCTCTTACACAAAAAGTAATCCGAGGAGTGAACTTCCCATCTTTTTTGATTAGAGAGACTTCCGCTAAGTATTGCACTTTTTGGCGATCATCAAGAACAAAGTATTTGACCAAGCCTCTTGCATTCCTAAAGTAATAGAAGCCATCTATTTGAGTGTCGTTAATCTCTAGAGCAGCAAAGTCATCTTTCCCAACGTAAAATGAGTCTGCTTCAATAGAACTCCATAAGTCTGAAAACTTCATCATTTGCCGAGTATAAACTCATTGATGAGGCACTTCAATCAATTCTACTTCCCAAAAACCCCCACTCTTTCGTGTGGGGGTTTTGGGTCATCCGATACTTTATATTTACTGCGGAGAGGGAGGGATTCGAACCCTCGAGGGAGTTGCCCCCCTAACACCTTAGCAGGGTGCCCCATTCGACCACTCTGGCACCTCTCCTTTTTTACGAAGAAGTCTTAGACAGTCGCCCAACTTCCTTAGCTGGGGACGAGGCATGTCCTCGTCGATTCGACCACTCTGGCACCTCTCCAATTTGGCTACGATAGCACAAACGCTATGTTTTTTCATGCTCTTGCCAAAGCAACAGCGCGGACTCTCGCCCCAGCTTCCTCGAGCGTTTTGGCGGCCTCAGCAATCGTTGCGCCGGTGGCCAGTACATCATCGACCAAAATTACACGTTTACCGCGTACTTTATTTGGATCAATAACAGCAAAAGAATCGGCGACGTTCTTCAAGCGCTTTTCACGAGAAAGAGCCTTTTGCATTTGTGTGTCTCGTGTTCGCTTGAAAACATCGCGTGCCACGAAAGTTTTAAGGGATTCGGGGAGAGATGAGAGAACTTTCTCTATTTGATTAAACCCGCGCTCACGCATTCTCTTTGATGAGATGGGTATCGGCACGATCAGCGTTTCATTCGGACTCCAAATGAACTCATCGGATAGTTCTTCTAAAAGAACGTCATGCAAGAGATGCGCGAGAAGTTGAGCAGAGTGTTTTGTCCCATGCTTCTTGAGGACCTTTATTGTGGCCTTAACCCTTAAGTCGTCATATCGAGCGCATGTTAAAACCAGTAAATTATTTTGGAGTTGAGTGGTCAGCGGATTAGGTTCGAGCTGCTCAAGAGAGCCAACAATTTTCTCGTAATTAGTTTCTGGGAACAGCAGCGAGAGAAGTTTAGAAAACATATACGCATTGTAACCAGATGCACCCCTTTGCTGCTAGGCAAACATGCTCCACACCCGTTTTTCTAAACAGCAAAGCTGTGCACAACGTGCATGTAGAAAAACGGGTGTGGGGGCATGCTACAATTACGACATCGCATATGGGCATTCTTGACAGAATACGCGGCTCTTTAATCAGCGGAGGTAGTAGACGCGGTGGCAGTGTACTTGGTGTTGACATAGGATCTTCGTCCATCAAGGTAGTACAACTACGCCGCGAGCGGGGACGAGCAGTCTTAGAGACATACGGAGAAATTGCCCTTGGTCCATATTCGGGCACAGAGGTAGGTCGTGCGACAAATCTGCAGCCCCAAGAATTGGCACAAGCACTAACGGATCTAATTAGTGAAGCAAATGTAACGGCATCAAACGCGGGAGTGTCGGTGCCGTTCTCCGCCAGCCTCACCTCGGTTATCGAAATGCCGTCAATGAGTAACGATCAACTTGCACACATGATTCCGCTGGAAGCACGCAAGTACATTCCTGCGAATATAAACGAAGTGACACTCGACTGGTTCGTTATACCAGAAGATCCTGCTAAAGAAGAATGGTCGCGCGCACGTGCCGAGACCACTACGGAGAAGGAAAAAGCGCAGAAAACGGAAGTGTTGCTCGTAGCGATACACAACGAAGTGCTTGGTAATTTTCAAGCCATCACAAAACGAGCCGGTTTAAATGTCGGATTTTATGAGCTTGAAATCTTTGGAGTCGTACGATCTTCACTTGCACACGGCATTGCTCCGGTCATGATGGTAGATATCGGTTCGGCGACCACAAAAGTATATATAGTCGAGCGCGGAATTATTCGTTTTTCTCATCTCATAAATCTAGGGTCGCAAGACCTCACATTGGGCATTTCTCGGGCGTTTGGATGGAACTTCGACCGTTCTGAACGAGTAAAGCGAGAACAAGGACTACTGGTTCGCGAAGGCGTCGACGGAGTTCAGGATAAACAGGTAAAAGAGGCCCTGTTATCAACACTTGGGCGTATTTTTTCAGACATCAATCGCGTACTATTAAGCTACGAGAAGAAGTACGGACGCAATGTTTCTCGTGTAGTATTGGCAGGCGGGGGGAGCAGTTTGCTCGGTCTTCCTGAGTACGCTAGCGAGCTCGTAAGTGTCGAGGTTGAGCGCAGCAATCCATTCCAGAGAATTCAAACCCCGGCATTTCTTGAAGACGTACTCGTTGAAGTGGGACCAGAATTTGCGGTTGCCGTAGGGATGGCGCTACGAAGAATGCAGGGTTAGCTCGACCACGTTCTTTAAAAACGTTCCGAGTCAGTAAAACATGGAATCAAACATAAAAGCATCTTTTATACCGGACAAAATGCCCGCTTCACAGCATAAGGGAGCGCCCTCATATTCCAGCGGCGGAGGGGCTGGAGATATTTTTATACTTGTGGCTATTGTGGCGCTCGCAGCTGCGCTTGCACTCGCTGCAGGGGTGTTCCTCTACGATCGATTCCTGGATGCAAACGTACAAAAGAAGAGCGAGCAGCTTGAACGGGCTCGTCAAGCATTTGAGCCCGCTCTCATACAAGAACTTGTCCGTCTCGACTCACGTTTGCAGGCTGCCGACGATGTGCTTGCCCGACACTTAGCACCTTCTGAGTTGTTTAATCTTCTTGAGGAGCTAACGCTACAGTCTGTTGCGTACGACTCACTAGATTACACCGTGGGTGAGGACGATACAATCGAAATTAGAATGAGAGGAAAGGCTCGCAGTGTAAACGGAGTTGCGCTGCAGGCAAGCGTGTTTGGTCAGAATAACGCTGTTACCAACCCGATTTTCTCTGAGCTCGATCTGGTACGTGACGGGGTAACGTTTGAGGTCACTGCAACTGTCAATCCGTCCGCGCTCCGTTACACGACAGTATTCTCTCAGTACTCAGGAGGTGTGGGCAACTTTAGCGAGTTTGATGAATTAGGTGGGGAACTTGATGCATTTAATAATGCAGACCAACTTGGTGTTCAAGAGGATCTTGATTTATCAGCACCCGCAGATAATCTGGGTGACTTTGGC
>DFPA01000036.1 GCA_002377025.1 Patescibacteria group bacterium UBA3527 | reverse complement strand
GCAGACATACACGAAGCCAAAAAGATGGTGAAATGGGCAGCTGAGTATGTTGGACCGGTGTATATGCGAATCGGAAGAGAAAAGACGCCGGTGGTCACAAGCGAAGAATCACCTTTTACGCCCGGAAAAGCACTGGAAATATTTACACCGGAGGGTGCACAGATTGCCATGCTTTCTACCGGCACTTTGCTTCATAATGCACTTATGGCTGCCAAAGAACTCACCGAGGCGGGAATCTCCGTAGCGGTATATCACTTTGGCACCATCAAACCTTTGGATACTCAGACTCTCGACTCTTTGGCAGAACAGTTTCAAAAATTCGTCACCATAGAAGAACATCAAATAGCCGGAGGTTTCGGGAGTGCTGTGGCTGAATATTTATCTGCGCACAGACCCAGAAAGGTATTGCGCATTGGTATTGATGATCAATTTGGACAGTCCGGAAATCCCGAGGAACTTTTGGAACATTATGGTATGGATGTTGCCAGTATTATCGAAAAAGTAACTCAGAGCTATGGAAACTAAATTCAAGGCCAGAGGTTTTAGTGCGGTTGAGTTTATGATGGTTATCCTACTCTCGACCGTCATAAGTACCATTATGTTTACCGCAGTGAATGAGTCGAAAGTTAAGGCTAAAAATACTGCAGTGGTGAGCCAAATGCTGGAATATCAAAAAGCTTTCAACTTCTACTTTTTAGACAATGGTCGCTATCCCAGTATGAATACTGATGCCAAGGATATCGTGTGTTTTGGAAATGGATTAGTAAAAGGTGAAGGTTGTATCGGAATAATTGCCAAGCCCTACGACAAAAAGGTGGTTGGACAGTTTGAAGATCAGCTCGATCAGTACATGTCTTCTCTTCCTCGCATTGAGCAAAGCAAAGGTAAATATCACTATTCTTCACCTGCCTACAGTAGCTGTATATCCACCTCAGAAAAACCTGACCATGAGTCGAATGAACAATGTGGCAGTGCATATTATAGTTTGTGGTTTGTGCTAGAAGGAGTCGGCAAAGATTGTGCGCCAGCCGACACAGCTATTAGGAATTTGAGTGGGGAGTATACACTTTGTCGTTTACAGTCCATATAAAACGCTCAGATTTAGCGATACACTGTGTCACCACAAGAAAAACCTGTTCACTGGATCCAATATCCCACTCACATTTTCTTCTTCTCCAAACCTTTCTTCAGCCGCTCGTCTACCTATCATCAATGATAACAAAACTATTCTCATATCATTGATAATACACTTACGTCCCTACAAAAAATAGTATTCACCGGACTTTTGTCCACTCACACCTTTTCTTCTAAACTCGTCACAAATCCATCTAAGTTTTCGGCCAGCCATAGGCAGTTTCTCAACGTCCTCGCTGGCGCTGCGAATGTTTCGAAACTGCCTATGGCGGTCCTTTTCCACCTCCCATCTACCTATCATCAATGCTAATAAAACTTTTCTCATATCATTGATGATAGGTAGATGGGGGTGAGGTGGTACTAATATAGTAAGATAGATGGTGATTTGAAAAATGATAACAAGACCCTTTTGTTTGCTCTACAGCCGGGGCAATGTATTTGCTACACGTCGATTAAAATTAGCAGTGACTCTTCAAATTAAAACAAAAGAAATACCCATTTAAATGGTACTTTAAATGGGTATTTCTCTTTCGTGTATAGACAAGGTGTTTGGACTACACTTTTTGTGGTTTGTAGTCTGCCGGCGCTTCGTTCAAAAGTTTTTCCAGCTGTTCTCTTTCCAGAAGGCCTTTTTGAGCACCAATGTATTGCACAACAGACATGGAATTTATCGGTCCCCATGAAAGGGCTTCGGCCGGACTTTTTCCGAGAATGATAGCCGAGGTAAAAGTACTTGAAAAAGAATCACCGGCTCCGGTACGATCTACCGGAGGAGCCGGATCCGGGTACATTGGCATATGCCAAGCTTGATTATCTTCGTCCACCACATACGCACCTCTTGGACCATCGGTAATGACCGGCATCTTTGGCCCCAAGTCTTTGAATTTACGAATGAGGGTAGGCACGTCTTGTTCTTTGGTTTCCAGTATCTCCTGAGCCTCTTCTTTGTTGCAGAAAAAAATCTCGGTGTTCTCATAGACGGGCTGCAGCTTCTCCACCCCCTGCTTTATTTGGAAAGTACCCGGCTGGAAGACAAGCTTAGTGCCACTTTCTTTGATGTAGTCGACTATTTCGAAATGGTGTTCGAGAGCATGTTCGCCGATGGAAGATACATATAGATATCTCGGTGGTTCACCGAAGTCCGGCACTTGGTAGGGGTAGTTTTCGTGTTTTACAAGAATAGTACGCTCCGGGCCGTAACGCAAAACATAGTGATAATTGGTAGCTTTACCCTCATGAACTTTAACAAAGTCGGTACTCACTCCTTCGGTGCGAAGAGCACGCAAGCAATCGTTGCCGTATTTGTCATTGCCAAGGTTGGTTACCAGGGCAGATTTTAACCCCAGTCGATGTGCAGAAACGGCGGCATTTGGTGAATTGCCTACGGCATTCACCACCACTTTTTCTTTGTAAGGCAACTTCGAGCCAAAGGACATCATCAAAGTCTTATAACCGGTATCCTGGTCTATTGACACATCGGCATGGTCTTTATCAAGCTCTATAAAAGCATCTATCACTATGTCGCCCAAAGCAACAAAATCGTATTGGTTACTCATGGGTATATTGTATCAGCAACATATCTTTTCTATAAAGGAAAACTATGCTAGGGTATCGGGCATAATTGCTTAAATATGACTTTTAAAATAGCTGTAGAAAAAAGAGAGGTAGGTAATAGCGCCGCTTTGCGTCAGGAGGGCTCTATTCCTGGTGTAGTGTATGGACCAAAGCAAGAGGCCATTTCTCTAAAACTTAACAAAGTAGAATTTGAAAAGCTGCTCCATGAGGCCGGCGAATCCAGTATTGTGAATCTGGAAGGATTGGGAGAGGAGATGGAGGTTCTGATACAAGACGTGGCTTTCAACGCAGAGAGAGGCGGAGTTGAGCACGTGGACTTTTATGCTATTGAACGTGGTAAAGAGCTGACTACGAATGTAGCTTTGCATTTTGAAGGAGAAGCACCGGTTACCAAGAGCGGAGCTACTGTAACAAAAGTGTTGTACGAAATCGAAGTGACTTGTCGACCGAGTGTGCTACCATCTCAGATTGTGGTAGACCAGGCGACCTTGGTGGATGAAGATTCTGTTATTACGGTAGGTGATTTGGACATTCCGGAGGGTGTAAAAATCGATCTGGAAGATGATGTGGTAGTAGCAAGTGTTGCGGCCGCGCGTGAGGAAGAGCCCGAGACCGTACCGGAATCTGAGGAGAGTGGCGAAGGTACCGAAGCCGGCGCGACTGAGGAAAGCGGAGAAGAAACCAACGAGACTGAAGGAGAGTAGTATTTATACCGGCAAAAGAAAAACTTGCAGAGATTGCAGGTTTTTCTTTTGTTATAATGAAAAGATAGATTCAGTTAAACCAATATCGCAAACACGAAATTGTATGTCAAAAAAAACAGGTCAATCATTAAAAACTCCTAATACCAAGAATGCGTCTCTGTTCGCATTTTGTGTTTAGCGCGGTGAAAAACATAAACATCTTTTTGTTATTGGTGTTTTGCTCTGCCGTTTTGTTGCCTACGTACTTGCAGGCGGAAACAGAGGCTGAACGAAAAGCCAGACTAGAGGCGCAGCTGTATCAGATTGAGATGCAGATGATTGAAAGTCAGCGTTCCTTAGAGAGTAAGCAACAAGAACGGCAGTCGCTCGAGCGTGACTTGGATATATTGGACACACAGATAAACCGAGCGGAACTTGGTATTCAAGCGCGCTCTTTGGCAATTTCTGAACTGACGGAACAAATAGAGGATAAGGAGGTGGTAATTGAAATTTTGACCGAACGTTTGGAGAAGCAACGTAGCTCCATAGCGGATTTAATCCGCAAGACACACGAGGTAGACCAATTTTCTTTGGTGGAGATAATGCTGAGTAACCAGAATTTTTCCGAGTTCTTTACTGACTTTGAGAACTTTCGCACTTTAAATAACTCTCTTCGAGAATCACTTGACGCTTTAAGAGAGATCAAAGCCGATACTGAGGACCAGAAATATTCTTTGGAAGAAAAGCAACTTTCAGAAGCTGAACTCAAAAAACAACAAGAAAGAGAAAAAGCGATTATCGAAGCGAGAGAAAGAGAGAAAGAAAGAATCCTAACTGTCACCAAAGGCGAGGAGGCGTCTTATAAAGAACTTCTGGCATCGCAGCAAAAAACAGTAGCACAACTGAGGGCTCAACTTTTTGACCTTCTGGGAGGCGGAGGAGCAATACCGTTCCCTGAGGCTGTACAATTGGCACAAAATGCCGGCGCGGTTACCGGTACAGATCCGGCATTGATACTGGCTATTTTGGAACAGGAGTCTTCCTACGGCAGAAACATCGGCAGTTGTACCATGGGTGACGTGAGTAACGGGCGAGATATCATGCATCCTACTCGTGACAAACCGGTCTTCTTAGCTATCGCGGATATACTTGGTTTCAACGCTGCTACTCAACCCGTATCTTGTCCGCTGTTGCGTAGCGATGGTTCGAGAATTGGGTGGGGTGGCGCGATGGGTGCTTCGCAGTTTATTCCTTCCACTTGGGCTATATACGGTGGTTACAGTAAAAACAGTAGCGGGGCATGGTCTTACTCGAGGTCCAACGATGCCATTAGGACACTGCTCGGCAAGAGTTCGCCATCCAATCCTTTCAATAATCAAGATGCTTTCACCGCTACAGCGCTACTTTTGCGTGACAATGGAGCAAACGGCAGTTATGGCAGCGACCGTTTGGCAGCGTTGCGCTACTACGCCGGTTGGGGAGGAGCTTCGCGAGCGGAGAATCAGTTTTATGGAGACCAGGTTATGGAGCGTAAAGCCAGGTTGCAGAACGAAATCAAAATTCTTAGTGGAAACTAGCCGCAATTACGAATGTTGCAAAACTGCCTGTGTCGGTCCTTTTCCACCTCTGCTCGTCTACCTATCATCAATGATATGGAGACGAGTGTCAGTGTAGCGTGGTTGCTGTGGCTGGCTTATACATAACTCAGCCAATTCTCTAATTCTTTGTCCGGTTCTCTACCTATCATCAATGATAACAAAACTCTTCCCATATCATTGATGATAGGTAGACGAGGGGTGGGTTGGTACTAAGATGGGTGGTGAGATGGTAAAAGACAAACAGAGAAAATCCCCACGGTGAATTTTGTATCAAGGGCCCGCAAGTAGTTTAGATGTGGTAAGCAAAAACAAAATACCCCGACCGGGACGAATGCTCCAGGGAGGGGTATTTTTGTTTTTACGACAAAGCAGTCAGCTACTTGCGGGCCTTTGAAGCGCGAGCTTTGAAGCGTTCTACACGCCCGGCTGTATCCATGACCTTTTCTTGACCGGTGTAAAAGGGGTGAGTGTCGCTAGATACATCGATTTTCTTCAGAGGATACTCTTGGCCGTCTTCCCATTTGTCCGTGTCTTCAGTATCTACCGTGGAGCCCACCAAAAAACGAGCTCCGCTAGAGCTGTCCTCAAAAATCACTTTGCGATAATTTTCCGGGTGAATATCTGTTTTCATAATTCACGCTACTATAACAAAAGGTTAAGTAGAGTCAAGACCAGATTGGTAAATATTCATTATCTGGTAGGATAGGTGAAATGGAATTTGATGCAGAAAAACTAAAGACATTCCGCGAACATCATAAAACGCAATTTTTAGCGTCACAATTTGATGCGGCCTACATTCGTCTGGAGGAAGCCAAAGCGCTGGGAGAAAGCGATCCGGAAATGGCAGAGCTTGCTAAAGACGAAATAAAAGAGCTCGAAAACCAGCTCCAAGGACAGTTTGAGGAGATGGACAAAATAATCGAATCTTCCAAAGAAGAAGACGCTAAACCCTACGGTGTGGTACTTGAAGTACGGGCCGGTGCCGGCGGTGACGAGGCTTCGCTTTTTGCGGAAGAGCTCGCCAATATGTATATGCGATATGCTGAAAAAAAGAATTGGCAGAAGGCAGTAAGTAGCGAATCACGTAGCGCCCAAGGCGGTTATAAGGAAGCTTCCTTTGAGATACTTAGTCCGGAAGTTTACGATGCGCTTCGTTTTGAAACCGGTGTACACAGAGTACAGAGAGTTCCTGTGACTGAAAAATCCGGACGGATTCATACTTCTACCGCGTCGGTGGCGATTCTTCCGATGCGCAAGAAGCCTTCGATAGAAATAAACCCGGGAGATATTGATATGGAGTTTTCGAGAGCCGGGGGAGCAGGTGGACAAAACGTAAACAAAGTAGAGACCGCGGTACGTCTGGTGCACAAGCCGACCGGCATCGACGTGCGTTGCGAGAGCGAGCGTTCTCAACTCAAAAACCGTGAAAAAGCCATGGCGATGCTGACTGCCAAACTGGAGGTGTTGCACGAAGAAGAAGAAGCGAAAAAGCACGCCGAAACCAGAAAGAAGCAAATCGGCACCGGTGATCGTTCGGAAAAAATTCGTACCTACAACTTTCCTCAAAACCGCATTACCGATCATCGTATAAAAGAATCGTGGCATACCATAGAAGCCACTTTGGGCGGCGACCTCGACCCTATAGTAGAAGCGTTACAAAAAGCCGAACAAGAAATCCTTGATAGTTGTGGTGTATAAAAAGGCTTACCCTCTTCACTTATCGCTCATACACTTCGATGTTAACATTGTGCTGCGAGCTTCCTGCTTTCGCAGATGGTCGATTCGAAGTGAGTGAAGAGGGCGACTCTAGCAGGCTACAAAGTAGATTTAAACTGTTATTTTATAAAAGCACCGTTGCAGAATAAGAATCACTATGGTAACATCACCCCGCTAACGCCATCGAGCGTTTTTACTTTATATGACAACCGATACTAACAACGCCAACAAAGATCTAATTGACCGACTATTTGCCGCCGGTGCTCATTTTGGTTTTCAAAAAAGCCGTCGTCACCCAACAGTTAAACCTTATCTACTGGGAAATAAACAAGGTACAGATATTTTTGATTTGGAAAAAACCAGTAGTTTAATTGAAAAAGCCAAAGAAGTACTGGAAGAGGCCGGAAAAAACGGCAAGACCGTAATGTTGGTCTCAACCAAAGAAGAAACTTCCAAATTGGTGAAGGCGGTAGCTGAAGAAATGGAAGTACCGTATGTTACTAACCGCTGGATTGGTGGGACATTGACTAATTTTGGTGAAATAAAGAAGCGCGTTGCACGTTTGTTGGAGCTAACCAGCGAAGGTGAGTCGGGCGAACTGGAACGTAAGTACACTAAGAAGGAGAGAGTGGTAATTGGCCGCGAAATCGAAAAGCTCAACTTCAACTTTGGTGGAATTAAAGATATGGATAAGTTACCAAACCTTATGGTAGTGGTAGACCCTCGTCACGACACAATTGCAGTCACGGAAGCTAAAGATATGAATATTCCGGTGGTAGGAATAATGAGCTCAGACAACAACACTGACATGGTTAAATATCCTGTAATTGTAAATGATGCTCTTCAAGCCAGTGTTTCTCTGGTACTGGATGAGCTCAAAGAGGCATATATTGCCGGTAAGGCGGCTTATGTGCCAAAGCCGAGTAAGTTTGATGGCCGTCGCACAGCCAAACGCGGCTAGGGTGTGTTTAAAAATAGAGAGTTTAAATAAAGTTCTATGGAAGTAACTTCACAAATGATTAAAGACTTGCGTGACAAGACAGGAATTTCTGTCATGCAATGCAAGAAGGCGCTGGAAGAAGCAGAGGGCGACATGGAGAAAGCTACTGTTATTTTAAAAAAGAAGCGTAGTGAAGCTGCTGACAAAAAATCTGACCGAGAAATTGCCGCCGGTACTATTGGAATGTACATGCACAACACCGGCGAAGTGGCGGCGTTGGTTAAGCTCGGCTGTGAGACTGACTTTGTGTCTAAAAACGAAGAGTTTGTACAACTAGCCAATGATATTGCGATGCATGTGGCGGCCATGAATCCCAAGTACATCACTAGAAGTGAGGTGGATGAAGAAGCACTTGAGGCTGCCAAGGCGGTATTTCAGGAAGAAGTAAAAGACAAACCGGAAGACATGCAAGAAAAGATTCTTGAAGGAAAGCTATCAAGCTACTTTAAGGATCAGATTCTCGACGAACAACCCTTTGTTAAAAATCCGGACACTACTATCGGAGAAATGGTGAAAGGAGGAGTCCAAAAATTTGGTGAGAATGTTACTATTGTCGAGGTTACTCGACTTGCGGTAAAATAATCGCAACATGATTTTGCCCTTATATTTTGTTATCGGAAGCGCTACTTTTTTGGCGTTTCTTTTGGTTTTGTTTTGGCACGAAGAGCGGAGGGGTAAAAAATATGCCCTAAGGTTTAGACTTAAGCTTGACCATTTTGCTCAGAATTTGAACAAATCGTACGCCGATATGACGCAGCTGTTCGGCACCGGTTCGTTGAGAATGACCATGCATTTTGTGACTCACAGAGTGTTGACATACGTGGCACGTTTGACTCAATTTTTGCACACCTACCTCAACAAGCTACAGATGCGTCATCGCAAAATAGTACACGAAGCGAGAAAAGAGAGGTCGTCGTCACATTTGGAAGCGATGCAGGAACATAAGAAGAATGTGGCTCTATCGGAAGAGGAGAAAAGGAGATTGCGTGAGCGTTTTCTTTCCGGTGAATAAACCTTTTAGCAATACTTCTTTGTCTTAACTGTAGGAATGTCGCTGTGTGTTTTTGTTCGAAATTGCGTTCGAAATTTCGAATGTCATCGCAACTTTGAATTGCCAAGTAATTGAAAAACTAATAAGCTCAAACCTTTCGGTTAAGAAATATTCCAAATTGTATGGAAATTTATTCACACAAACCTTTTAGTCGACTAAAAGGTTTGTGTTGCAAAATTGCCAAAAAAGATTTGTTGTGTAGAATGTACGCACTTCTTTTTAAGATTGAAGTTTGCCACCTTAGCTCAGTTGGTAGAGCAACGCACTTGTAATGCGTGGGTCGTCAGTTCGAGTCTGACAGGTGGCTCCGATACGAACGAAGTAATTCGAGCACGCAGTGTGAGAGTGAAAAGAAAAAGTACAGAAG
>DFPA01000045.1:13103-27918 GCA_002377025.1 Patescibacteria group bacterium UBA3527 | reverse complement strand
TTCTTTTGCTGAAATAATAAGGAAATGAGCAAGAAACATCTTACATGTACGACGACTCTACAAATCCAAATCGTCATAGATTGACTTCTTAGTAACTCTCTTACTACGTTGCTTATACAAAGCCAGTGTCAAAGGCTCCACTTCAGTTATTTTCAATCAATTTGTCCAGCACCGAGTGCTGGACAAGTTGGGTAAACCGGGTGGGTGTATGATTCTCGGGTAATTTAGTTCGCTAAATGAATTATGTTCGGTTCGATTCTCGTCACTTCTATAAACATAAGTCTTGCATCCTCTATGGAATCGACTATTCTGCATTCTTTTTCAGTTCCAGCAACATATACATCCCACATCTTATCCAGCACATCCTTTGCTAGCAAATCCACGTCGATACCGCTCGACACTACTTTCTTCCTGTAAGTTACGAAATCTGATCTGAGACTCTTAGACAAAAACGTATTTCTCAGAGACTCAAAGTACTTGACAATACATTCTGTATTCGCCTCATTCAAAAACGGACCTACAACATCATCTATCACAAAATTTGCAGTGGAAAACGCTGACATTAGATGTCCTTTTGCCACAATATACATTTGCGCAGAATCAATTTCGCGACGCACTTCAACTCCGGCAGCTTTGTGAGAAGCTTGCATATTGTCCAGGAAGACACTGGTGATGGGTTCACGATTTCTAGTTATAGATGCGATGATTTCTGTATCATCAAAACCCATGGCCCCCGCCTTAACAAAATATGGAGCACCAAATACACGTATTGCTGAATATACTTGTGGCATGAGAAGATTTGCTTTAACAATTTCCTCTGATGTTTCGAGAATTAAGTTGTCTAGCGTTTCGAAGTTTTTCTCCTTTTCTTTTTCGAATCCTTCCATACCATGCGCGACTATGCGCGTAACCTTTTAATCCTTTCCTCAACCGGAGGGTGTGTTTGGAACAAATTGTTTATCTTTGCACCAATTGAACGACCTTTGTCTGCAAACGGGTCGGAGATAAATAGATGTGCGGTAGCATGGTTGGCTCGCTTCATGGGTACTTTATATGATGAAATTTTCTCTAATGCTGATGCGAGACCTTCGGGATAACGGGTCAGAAGTGCACCACTGGCATCAGCAAGATACTCTCTTTTTCTTGAAACTGCCAGCTTTATGAGTTGGGCGGCAATGGGAGCCAGAATAATGCCGACAATCGCCAGAATAAGAAAAGCCGGATGTTTCTTCTCGTTATCACCTCCCCAAAAGAGTGCCCTGGCGAATATATCTGCCAGAATAGCTACAAACCCGGCCAAAACGACCGTGACCGTCATTACCAACATGTCTCTATTTCCCACATGTGCCAGCTCATGTGCCATTACGCCTTCAAGTTCGGTTTTGTTGAGTAGTTTGAGCAGGCCAGTGGTAGCGGCTACAACAGCTCGCTCTGGGTTGCGGCCGGTGGCGAACGCATTTGGTGCGCCATCATTCACTACGTACACTTTTGGTGTAGGGAGCCCGGCGGTGATAGCTAGAGTTTCTACGATATTGATAAGCTCTCTGTGTTCGTGAAGATTAGCAGGCTTCGCTCCTGTCATCTTGAGTACCAGTTTGTCAGACCACCAGTAGCTACCGATATTCATCAGCAGAGCGAAAATAATTGCTCCGTAGAGAATAATGGGGGTTTCCATGTACCAGGCCACGCCATAACCCAGAGCAATGATAAACACCAGAAAGAAGCCCATCAAAAACCAAGTTTTTCGAATATTCTCTCCTTGGTGTGTATACAATGTCGTCATTATTCAATTTTCTCTAAGGCGATGGGTTTTATAACTAGAAGTCGACCTTGACGTTTTCGCGCTCTTCAGAACCTTCTTCGAGCTCAAAGTACTCCTGCTCTTTGAAGCCAAAAGCGCTTCCGATCATATTTGAAGGGAATGACTGTAGCTTGATAGCCAAATCACGCACATTGGTGTTGTAGAAGCGACGGGCGGCTTGAATCTTGTTTTCAGTATCAGAAAGCTCTGTCTGCAACTCAGAAAAGTTCTGACTGGCTTTTAAATCTGGATAAGCCTCAGCTACTGCAAGAAGTTTACTTAACGCGCCGGTAAGGGCAGATTCGGCTCCGGCCATAGCGGTTATTTGCTCCGGTGTGATACCGGTTGGATCGACGTGTACTTGCGTTGCAGCCGCTCGTGCATTTGTGACTGCATCGAAAGTTTCTCTTTCATGAGCAGCGTAGCCTTTAACTGTCTCAATAAGATTCGGGATCAGATCATAGCGACGCTTAAGTTGTACATCGATATCAGCCCAAGCTTCTTTTGTTCTTTGTGTCAGACGCACAAATGCGTTGTAAACAACAATCACATAGAGAAGCAAGGCTCCTAAAATTCCTAAAACAATCCAAGTAAACATAATTTATTTGTTATCTAATTCGAAATCGATTATACAACATAAAGAGCCGGTTGCGAAGCAACCGGCCCTTTATGTTGATGTTAATTTTCCTACATCATTCCCATACCGGGCATTCCTCCCCCCATTTGAGACATGTCCGGCTTATTCTCTTCTGGAGCGTCTGCCACCGCGCATTCGCTTGTGAGCAAAATACCGGCAGCAGATACAGCGTGTTGTACTCCGGCTCTTTCCACTTTGACAGGATCTATGATGCCGGCCGCAATCATGTCACTCACCATCTCTCCCTTAGCAGCATCGTAGCCCGCGTTACCACCCGCTTCTCGCACTTTTTCAACAATTACTGCTCCTTCATCACAGCCTGTATTATCTACAATCTGTCGCAGGGGCATTTCCAGAGCCTTGAGTACAATGTTGTACCCAACCTTCTCCTCTGCAGACAGACCCTCTCGTACTTGTCCCGCCACTACTCCGGCAGCGCGTGCAAGTGCAGTGCCACCTCCCGGCACAATTCCTTCTTCTATAGCAGCCTTTGTGGCATTTACAGCGTCCTCGATTTTTAGCTTCAAATACTTCATCTCGGTCTCTGTCGCCGCACCCACTTTAATGACCGCCACTCCGCCGGAAAGCTTAGCGATTCTTTCTTCAATTTTCTCTTTATCAAATTTCGAAGAAGCAGCTTCAGCCTGTGCCCGTAATGCAGCTACTCTCGCTTCAACAGAGGCCTTTTCTCCTCTGCCGCCAACTACTAGAGTATTATCCTTGGTTGCCACCACTCTATCGGCCTGTCCGAGCTGAGCAAGAGTGACTTCCTCTAGCTTCAGTCCCACTTCCTCAGAAATAAGCTCTCCGCCGGTCATGATAGCTATATCTTGCAGGACATCCTTTTTACGATCTCCATAACCAGGAGCTTTGACACCCAAAACGGAAAAACCACCCTTAAGCTTGTTCACCACAAAAGTAGTAAGTGCTTCGCCTTCTATATCATCAGCAATAATCACAAGTTCTTTCTTGCCTGCCTGTGCCACTTGCTCCAATAGCGGTAGGATTTCCTGTACTGAAGAAACCTTTTTGTCTGTTACCAATACATGAGCGTCCTTGTACTCAGCCTCCATTCTCTCCGGGTTAGTTACCATGTATGGAGATACGTACCCGCGGTCAAATTCCATTCCTTCGGTTAGTTCGGTTTCTATACCAAAAGATTTACCTTCTTCCACAGTCACCACGCCGTCCTTCCCTACTCGCTCAATAGTTTCAGCGATCTTATCGCCAATTTCATCGCTCTCCGCGGAAATAGTGGCTACTTGACGAATCTCATCGGTTGAGTTTATTTCGGTTGCCAATTCTCGTAATGCCTCCACTACGTCATTTGCGGCATGATCCATTCCGGAACGGACAGCCATTGAATTGAGGCCCATGGTTGTTTGACGCAACCCTTCACTTACCAAAGCTTGAGTGAGTACAGTAGCAGTTGTTGTACCATCTCCAGCCAGTTCATTGGTCTTATTCGCTACTTCTTTCACTATCTCAGCTCCCATGTTTTCAAATTTATCACTGAGAGAGATTTCTTTGGCTATCGACACACCATCGTTTGTGATGGTTGGTCCGCCATAACCTTTATCAAGAACGACATTTCTTCCGCGCGGACCAAGCGTTACTTTTACAGCATCTGCGACTGTATCTACACCTTGTTGTAGCTTCTTCTTTACATTCTCTCCGAAAATTACTTCTTTTGCCATAGTTGTCAATTTTAAATTTTAAGTTTTAAATTCAAGGTTTAAATTTAAGCCTTTGATATAACCGCCTGAATATCTGACTCAGGTACAATGAAATACTCATCCTTACCAAGCTTAACCTTTTCTCTCCAGCTGGAAAAGAGCACCCTGTCTCCAACATTTACTTCCGGCGATAGTCTTCCGTCTCCATCTTCATTCCATGCACCCGGACCTACAGCTACCACGATTCCCTCATCACTCTTGTCCTTACCTTCTATAGAGGACGGGATAATAATACCTGAAGGTGATTTGGAACCACTTTCTTCTTCAGTTAGCGGCCTTATTACCACCTTGTCTGCCAACGGCTTAATTGAAAATTCAGTCATAAGTTCCTAATTTCTAATTAATTACTACTAGTATTACCCGGCTATTATACGAAAGAGTTTATGTATTGCAATACCAACACATTATGCTACTATAGCGGCACATGGAATTCTTAATCGGCGTGGTGACACCTATATTGCCACAAGTACAAGTTGTTCTCTCCATCCTATTGATAGCTGCTATTTTGTTGCAGCAGCGAGGTTCTAGTTTAGGTGGTGCTTTCGGTGGAGACAACTTCAGTGCCGCTTTTCACAAGCGTCGTGGAGGCGAAATGTTTCTGTTTCGTTTCACTTTGATAATTGCTGTATTGTTTGTACTTTCGGCTCTTTTAAACCTCGTCGGGTAAACAACTCCTACAATATTATTCATGTCTAAGTTGTCATTACGGCACTCTTATCTCAATTTCGATAAGTTGTTTGGTTATTTAGGTAAGTTATCTTCAGGAGATAGATTGCTTTTTTCTGTTGTGGCTCTTTTTCTGGTCGGCTCTATATTGTGGTCTTTATACACCATCAACAGAGAAGTGAGTGTTCTACTACCTATTGACGGAGGTATGCTGACAGAAGGTATTATAGGCACACCTCGTTTCGTTAATCCTGTACTGGCTATCACTAGAGCAGACCTTGACCTTTCAACTCTTATTTACAGTGGTTTGATGAAGGTAAGTGTGGGAGGAGAGTTGGTCGAAGATTTGGCTGAATCGGTAACGATCTCTACCGACGGTACCGTCTACTCTGTCACCTTGAAAGAGGACATTTTCTTCCATGACGGTACACCGCTTACCACTGCCGATGTGGCCTATACTATAGCTCTCATACAGGATCCGGAGCTTAAAAGTCCGCATCGCGGGAACTGGAACAATGTGCGTGTAGAAGTAATCAGCGACAGAGAAATCAATTTTATCCTACCTGAGAAGTACTCCCCGTTCATAGAAAACCTCACTCAAGGCATTCTACCCAAGCATCTATGGAGTCAACTTACAACTGAAGAAATACCATTTAGCCAACACAACACGGAACCCATCGGAAGCGGACCATACAAAGTGGCAGAGGTGGATAGGGACGCCGGTGGATTGATCGAAAGTTACAAGCTGGTTGCTTCAAAAAACGACTTGTACAAAGTAAAAATTGATTCCATTCGTGTGAACTTTTATGACACTGAAGACACTCTCCTGGAAGATCTGAAATCAGGACTGGTGGACGCTACAGGCACATTAAGTACTTCTGTTATTTCATCTCTGGACGAATCTAAGTTTACCAAGATACAGTATCCTCTTCCGAGAACTTTTGGTCTATTTATAAACCACAACAAATCCTCAGCTTTGCGCGAAAAACCGGTTCGTGAGGCACTAAACTTAGCTATCGATAAGGAAGCCTTGGTAAAAGAAGTACTCAACAACTACGGACAACCCACAGACTCTCCTATACCAACGGGGTTTTATGCATTAGAATCTGATAGTCCAAATGAGCCTGAGAATACAGAAAGTCGTTTAGCGAAAGCTGCGGCACTATTAGAAGAAGCCGGGTGGAGTAAGAGCGATGGCGGAAATTGGGTTAAGTCAGTTGATGACAGCGAAATAACCCTATCAGTTAAAATAACTACCGCTAACACAGAACCCTTCAAGAGCACGGCTGAATTCGTGAAGTCGTCTTGGGAAGATCTTGGTGTCGTCGTAGAAGTTGCCAAGTTTGATCAGTCTGATCTAATCCAGTCTGTCATTAGGCCACGAGATTACCAAATACTGCTTTTTGGAGCCGACGTTGGACGTGGCTTAGACCTGTATCCTTTTTGGCACTCCTCACAAAGAGAGGATCCGGGTTTAAATGTAGCTTTGTATACCAACATTGATGCCGATGGTTATTTGGAAGAATATAGGGTCGCGACTGAGGAAACACAAAAAGCTGAGTTGTTGAAGAACATCGACGATCTTATCAAGAAGGAGACATACGCTATCTCTCTTTACAACCCAGTATTTGTGTATGTAGTACGGGACGATGTGGGGGTGTTTCAGATAGATAAGATTGGAAAACCGAGTGATCGTTTGTATTCAATCAATCTCTGGCATTTGAATGAAGCGAGTGTATGGCCTATTTTCACAAAGTAATTACTAACTTTCCATATTAAGCAATCAACCAAACTGAAGTTAAATTATTACACTGCCAAACTTGTAACTTAAAACTTTGAATTCGAAATTTACAACTTAAAATCGACAATTATGACCAAAGAAACAAAAACAATAAAAAATAGTTCGCCACGGAAAAGACGTACCTTCACGGCCGGCTATCCCAAAAAACGCAGCGATGCCAAGAAAAACACAAATGGTAAGAAACGTATTGCTCGAAGTACAGCCAAGCAGCGACCTGCAAGCAAAAAAGCCACGCCAACAAGGAAACCGTCACGACGCCGAACAGGCGGCAATAATAGACGTCGCAGTAGAACAAGTCCGGCTCTGAAGCATCGCCTGAACACCAGAGACGAAAAGGCTCCTGTATTACCTGAAGTAACTGATGAAGATACTATTCGAGTAATTCCTATTTCCGGAGTTGAAGAGATCGGACGTAACATGATTGTCTTTGAAAACAAGGATGATATCGTCATAATAGACGCCGGTTTTCAATTTGTTGGCGAAGGATCTAATGCTCCGGGAATCAATTACATCCTACCTAACACTCAGTACCTGGAGGAGAGACGTGACAAAATCCGTGCTCTGGTAGTGACACACGGCCACCTAGACCATATCGGCGGTATCCCGTTTATTATGGAAAGGATCGGTAATCCTCCAATCTACACTCAATACCTCACATCCTTGATGATTGCTAAACGTCAGGAAGAGTTTCCACACATGGAACCTTTAGAAATGAATGTAGTAAAAGAAGGAGATTCTTTTACAGTTGGAAGTACCAAGATTAAAACTTTCCCGGTTACTCACTCAATCCCTGACGCTATGGGTCTCTCTATCGAAACCAAGCACGGAAATGTTGTAATAACCGGTGACATTCGTTTATCTCACGAGAACGGGGACGTGGTTAAAGAAGAAAAAGAGTCATGGCAAGGCATAGGAAAAGACAACAACCTGGTAATGCTGGCCGACTCAACCAGTGCGCACAAGGAAGGCTTCTCTGCGCCTGAATCAGTGGTATTTGAATCCTTGGAGAAAATAATTCGTGACACCAACGGACGAATTATTGTCGGTACTTTTGCTTCGCAGTTTGAGCGATTGATTCATATTGTGAAGATGTGTGAAAAGTACGGTAAGTTTGTAGTGCCGGAAGGTCGTAGCATTAAGACCCACATTGATATTGCGCTCACTGCCAAGATGCTCGAAGTAAAACCAGGCGTGATTATTAGCGCTGAGACTATGGAGGACTACCCTTCAGACCGTATTGTTATTTTGGCAACCGGTGCGCAAGGGGAAGAATTTGCCGCTCTTATGCGTATGGCGACTGATAAGCACAAATACGTGACTCTCAATGAGCGTGACAGTTTGGTCTTATCTTCATCTGTTATTCCCGGCAACGAAGTGGCGGTACAAAAACTTCGCGACAACCTTTACCGTAAAAATGTCCGCATTATTAACTACAAAACCGAGGACAATGTTCACTCTTCAGGGCACGGTAGCGCCGGTGAGCTAAACTGGGTGCGTCAACAAGTAAAGCCCAAGTATCTTATTCCTGTCCATGGACATCACTTCCATCTCAAGAGTCATATGTTCTCGGCGATAGACAACGGCTTCCCTAAGGAAAATATCTTCGTTCCGGATAATGGTAATCTGATAGACATCATAAATGGTAACGAGGTAATCGTTCATAAGGAAAAAGCGCCAACTGAACTTATCATGGTAGACGGCTTCACTGTAGGAGCTCGCCAAGAAGTGGTACTGCGCGACCGAATGTCATTGGCTGAGGATGGTATGTTTGTGATCATTGCTACCATAAACACCAAGAATGGAAAGTTGCGGAAATCTCCGGACATCATATCTCGTGGCTTTGTTTACCTGCGCGAGAACCAGCAATTATTATCGGAAGCTAGAGTACTGATTAAGAAAACTATTGAGAAACAAACTGAGAAAATGCATCCGCTTGACCTCGATTATCTAAAAGACAACTTGGCAGATACCGTAACGGGCTTCCTGATGCAAAAGACCCACAAAACCCCTATGGTTATACCCGTACTAATTGGTATCTAGTCAATCAATTTGCAACGATAACAAAATCCTTTCGGTCAACCGAAAGGATTTTGTTGATGTGGTTACATCTCGTAAATCACATCTTTTCTTTCCACCACCACTTTCCAACCCATTCTTTTGGCATGTTGATACAAAGTGTTGTTGGGATTAAAACAAATTGGCATGGCGACTTTATCGAGCATTGAAATATCTCCTTCGGTGTCACCTACAGCAACAGAGTTATCAATTGTGAATTTATCGCTTTCCAATACACGAGCAACCACATTGGCTTTGTTGGCAATAATCTCTTCATCAATTATTTTGCCGGTAAATTTGTCTGTGGGGCCAAGTTCATAGACACGTCCATAGACTTTGTCGAAGCCATAGTTGGCACAGAAGTCGTCAAGAATAGTTTTAGGTGACTGAGAAATAGCCACAACGTAGTAGTTTTGTTTCTTTAATTTCTCGATCAAATCTCTCGTGTAGCGATATACCTGTTTACTCTGCACAGCGACCACTTCTCGACCCACATCGGCAAGCACACCATAATGCATACCCTTGATATTGTTTACAAACACTTTCACCGTAGCGTTTATGTACGCTTCATAGGTACCCTCTCTATTGCGCCATGCGAGGTATTCTTTGTAAAAATCATCTCTTGCAGAGGAAGACAAATGTTCAGCTGTAATCAAACCCTCCACCAACTCTACTAACAAGCTCGAGCGAAATACTGTTCCGTCTATATCAAAGAAGGCGACTTTTTGCTGCATATAATTCACACACAGTGTAACATTATTCGTTGTCAGTATTCCACTATTTTAAGACCTTCTCGTAAGTGAGCAGAGCCAAACTTCCAGCACCAATGATAAACAGAACAAGGGTAACAAAGCCACCTATCAAAGGTACTAAGACAATAATATTTAGAGCTCCTATTCCCAACAAAACACTGAATAGACTTAGATCTGCGTTCTTGTTATATAAATTATGTAAAAATAATCCCAAATAGGCGGGCATGGCCAAGTAAGAAGCCAGTAACCACAAAACATAGGCTGCAAGTGATAAAACTCCCACAAAGGCACCGAGTATAGTGTAAATCAAAACACCTGCGGCAACGGGTATAAGCAAAATGACCAACACACCTACCAGAAGAGATTTCTTGTAGGAGGCGATTGTATGGTCGGCGAAAGTTTCCAGATCTCTGCGGAAGAACAAATACAAAACAAGAGTGCCAAAAATAGACATGAGAGCAAATGAAACATCTCCTGTGGAAACCGAATTCAATACTGGCGTATTTTGCACAACCTCTCCGCCTACAATAGCTGAGGGTGCCCTTTGAAGGACCTTACTACCGGTATAAGAAATATCTCCAGCAATACGAGCCTTTTCCCCCAGACTGAGATTTCCCACACTGACATCTACGTTACCGCCTACCTTACTATCAACCTTCAAACTCTCATATGTTCCCATAAGTGAACCGTCGATTGTCCCCAGTATTTCAGCTTCTCCGCCAAAGAAAAAAACGTCACCCGCCACTTCAGCCGTCGACAAAAGTTTTAGAGAGCCTCCAAGCACAAACACATCACCACCGACTTTATCAGCAATCACCACCTCACCTCCTACAACCCGAATATCATCGCTGACATTTCCATGTACTTGCACCACGCCCGCAAGAACAGAGAGGTCTGATTCTATGACGCCATTCATTGTCAACTGAGCGCCTAGCGCGTACACATCGCCAAGAACCCTTCCGGAAATAGCTATTGATGAGGCTTTGGTATATAAGTCTTCCGCTACTACTTGCTCGTTATTAATAGTTACCTTTTGGGAGGAACGAACGACCGTCTCTGCTGTCCCTGTAGATGGAACCAGCAGTAACAGTATGAGAAGTAGTGAGCTTTTGAAATTCATTTTTTGTCAGTTGGTGGTTTGCTATGCTCTGAGATATACTCCACTTCTTCTTCCTCCTCTTCAACTTTTTTATCGGCCTCTTTAATTGTGGACTCGGCAATTTTTTGTTTTTCATACAAGTTCATCATAGAGAATGTCACCATGGCGGCAAACACTATTCCCGATAAGTTCACAAGAAGTAATACAGTAGCACCTGTAATTACATCCAAATCAAGAGCCGCCAAACCGATACCGATAGTCGCCAGAGGTGGCAAGAGAGCTACGGATATTGCAATTCCCGGAAGGGTCTCACTCCATTCAGAGCGACCCAGTATATAGGCTACAGCCGCTCCTGCTACAGCCGCTACTGTAAAATGCAAGAGTCCGGCCTCGGTACGTAACAGTACTTCCGTGGTTAAAACACTTCCTTCCGCAAAGAAAACCGTTGCCAAAGCAGACAAGCCAACTGCCAACGCAAAAGATTTCACCAGCGTAACAAATGAACGGCCGATAATATTAGGGTTGGACATCACGAGACCAAGGGCAATACCGAGGATAGGATACAATACCGGTGCTATAAGCATACTACCAATAACAATGGCTGCATTATCGAGCAGAAGCCCGAATGTGGCCATTAATACTGCCAGCGCTGTTATATAAAAGAAAGAGAAGTCCGGAGTGCTACTCTGCATCAGCTTACGTACTACTGCGGCTTTATCTTTGTCATCTATTGCTTGAAATCTTGCAAGAAAAATCATCTTATTCTGTCTTAGAAATAATCACCAATATTATATCACCATATTTTTCAGGAATATTGCCAGAAAGATCAAAAAGCCGCCAATCATAAAAATCACTACTCGCGGTCTGGAGAGTTCTTTTTCTCCGGTATGAGGATGCTCAAAGTGAACCCACGAAAAGATCTTGTGCCAATTCATACTTAGTTTTTGAATAAATCTACCCCATAATCCCAAATTTCAGGATAGCCCTTCTCTTTAAGCCAATACCACCACTCTACACCCCATAAGTACTGCCGATCAAAGCGTGTTTTTCTAGCATACTCGATAATATCTCTGATACTTTCAAGATTCATACGTGAAAATTGAGTTTCCACATCTACTTCTGCAATCGGCGCTACCAGCCATGGCTCCGCTGAAAGCTCTATAAGTAGTGTTTCTTTGTATCCAAAAAGTAATCTCATTAAATTTGTCTTAAAGCGATATGCTGCGGGTGGAAGTACGGTACGAAACTGCCCAAGTTCCGGGTTCCAAAAATGTACATAAACACTGGTACCGAACAAATCTCCCCTTTTGTATGCTCCCGCCCATAAACCAAGGTTGCCACTATCAGTAAGTAATACCGGGTGATCGGGGTCAAGTTTTTTTACCAAAGCAATTTCCTCTTCCAAGAATTCTTCATCCAGCTCTCCACAACGCTCATAAGCAAACATCTTTAGGTAGGGTTCGTTTTCTACTTGCCAGTAGCGTAGCGCCGGATGATCTTTGTAACGTAGTACCATTACTTCAAGATAGTCACGAAGCTCTGCTTTCTGCTCCTCCCACGAGAGGTCAGTCGCCCATTTTGGTATATGACACTCAGGCCACCGAGGCAGTCTTCTACCGATAGCCAAAATAACTGTAGCACCTTCATCAAACGCCTTATTCATCTGATAATCCATAACACTGAAGTCAAACTCTCCCTGGTTCGGTTCAATCATCGGCCAATGCGCTGCCAGTCGCAAATTGCGGACATTCATTTCATCTAGCATGGCATCATATACTTCCTTCCAGTCCAGCCCCAGCTCCTGCGCATAAAAGGTGTTGAAGGACATGCCATAGGTAATCTCTTTTGGCTCTGGTCGCCAGGTCATAGCTGACAGAAGAACAGCCAGTACCGCCAGCAAAATACCTATTCTTATCCAAACGCTTCTTTTCCTTCCTCGAGTAAATAGCATTGTTAAATAAACAAGATCACAAAGCCAATGCTGATAATTGAAACATACAGCACTTTCTTGATAATGGCGCCGGAAGAGTGGTCATTTTCACCGGCAGTTTTGGGAATGTAACGACCAAAAAGAATCCCCAGCAGCACAATAAACACAAACTTCAAACCATCAAGTGCTTGTACTACCGCTACATCTCCCCAATCGGTAGCCTTCAACAACATAAACGCTGCGATACCCGCCAAGACTTTTGTACCAACAACAAACATTCCTCCCTTTCTCGTGGTATTTTTTGTCTGACCTTTGATGTTACTCCAATAAGCCGGAACCAGAAGCAACGACAGTGCGAACAATACAAAACCAATGCGTGACCAAAAAAATCCATCATCAAAAGATGTTTCATCAAACAAGCCTTTGAGCGCGATATAGTGTAAAGCAAAGAAGATACCGGAATGTACCGTATGAAGCACGACTCCTCTCCTGAAGTGCATTGTGGAAACCATCAACGTACCAAAAACGAGTAACGAGATACCAAAAATTACGTTAACTGAAAATGTATTGCCCAGGACAAGATAAGACATGACAAAGGTTGCAGTGGCTGAAACTGCTCCAATAACCGGCATAACAGTGGAAGCGCTGGCAACCTTTAAGGCTGTATACATAGAAACTAGGGCCATGAAGAAAGAATAAGCCGCTAAAAACGCCATACCGACCACTTGAATGGTGGGAGATTCTACATTACTGAGGTTGGGTACTCCCAAATCAGAAAAGACCGGAATATACCCCAGTACATAAACCAATATCCATCCACCGGTAAAAAGACAAGTGAAAAAAGCGTAGACAAAAGGGCGAGGAAGGAGCTTATCATCGGAAACAATAAACTTGTCGAGTATAGCAACGATTGCGTTTACAAACTGGCCGCCGGCAGCTAGAAAAATCCAGGACATTACTCAGATTATCCCACTAAATCAAAATTTGTGCGGAGCTCTATCCACACTTAGCTGTTAGCTTCAATAAGCTTCTGGTACACATAAGCGGACGGCCTGGGGGTACGTGCCAAAGTACCGTAGTCAATGGCAATTAAGCCAAACTTCTTGTCTATTCCAAGTGCCCATTCATAGTTATCCAAGAGAGACCAATACATGTGACCTCGTACATCAACCCCCTCCTCTATCGCCTTGGCGGTTGCCTCTACTTGTTTTTTAATATACTCAGATCGAAAAGCATCAGCTTCATCCGCCACACCGGCTTCTGAAACATAGACGGGTTTACTGTACTTCTTAAGACTAAGAAGTGCGTAATATATACCCTCCGGGTACATATCCCAACCCATGTCTGATTTGGGATATTTGTTTTTGTCACCATATTTTGTGTGACGATAATAATTAACGGAATATTCATCCATGTAATCCCTGACGGCATTCAAAAATCTGCCAGACTGCAAATAATTCATTACTCTTGCCCGCAACCAATTCAGAGGGTTCCAATTACTCCGAAAGACGTGTATATGCTTCACCAAACTAACTTGTACATCCGGAGCGACCAACTTGATAGCTTTGTAGGCTTCCTGGTGAGCCAAAATCAGCTTTTTTTCCACCTGTCTGTATCTTAAGAAGTTCACGAAACCGGGAACAGCACCAACTCTGTGTGTCGAACCATCATCTTTTCCAAGCTTTTTCCATAGCAAACTTGCTCGCTTAAAGGGAGGCCAAGCACCAAACAAATATCCATGAGCTGCCCATACGTTAGGTTCATTAATGGTTGCAAAATGAGTACAAAGATCTCCGAGTTCCTCAATTACAAATTTCGCGTAGCGAGCGAATAAAATATGAGCATCGTCTCGCTCGAATCCGCCACTTTCCGCAAACCAAGCAGGTAGGGTGAAGTGCCAGAGAGTAATAAAGGGTTCCATGCCATTCTTATGTAGTGATTTCAGTACCTGGCGATAATGTTCTATTTCTGCGTAGTCGAACTCTCCAGGACTGGGCTCTATCCTCGCCCACTCCACACCAAATCGGTGTGCATTGTGTCCGAGTTCTTTAGCTAGTGCGAAATCGTTTTCAAATAAGTGGTAATGGTCACAAAGTCGACCAGCCGGTGGCACCTTACCGGTTCTGGCTGCTGTTGCCCAATCGGTATTCTCTCCCCAGCCTTCTACTTGATAGCCTGAGGTAGCCGCACCCCAATAAAAACCTTCCGGAAACTTTCTCATAGTCCAATTATACCTCACTAAATATCGAAATGTTTGAGGTAAACTTGATAAAGCTCAGTGGTAGCAATAACATCGCGTATGTTATAGAGAGCAATGTCGCGGAACTTTTCCCGACGT
>DFPA01000045.1:7236-12777 GCA_002377025.1 Patescibacteria group bacterium UBA3527 | reverse complement strand
AAGTTCCGCGACATCATCACCCGACACTCCCTCCATCTTAGGACTGACAATGCCATACGCCCGGCAAAACAAATGTAAACTCGGTCTTTTATTCATGGCTCCATACCAGGTCATTTCGTCTTGCAAGTCTATGTGTCGGCAACTTCTCTGTTGGCTTTTGTACCTACCTTCGAGCAGATTTTTGGTAGGTGTAATATCGTTGATAGCACTCCGATGATACAGGTACGGCACATCAAAACACCGACCATTAAAGGTGACAAAGGTGTCATAAGCTTCTGCGCCCCGCCAAAACTCTCGCAGCATTTCTGCCTCGCTTCTTTGTTTCAACCTGTAGTTTTGCCAATCTTCATCAGGTTCATCACCCTTACCTGTGTAATAGACAGCTCCTCGTTGTCTCTCTAAGTCATAAAGTGCTATTGCTACCACTTTGCCTGTAAGTGGTGAGAAACCGAGTCCATTTTGAATATCCTTGATCATCGCCAGGTGCTCCTCCTCACTCTTAGCTACTTTGTCCACCCAATTTGTTAGTACATTTTGCGTAATTTCATCCAAATTACCCCATTCTTCACCGACAGTTTCTATATCAAAAACCAATGTAGCCATACTAAAGTTTAAGCTCAGCCGGCAAGCCTGCGTAGCACAGTATAAGTCCTTCTCTATTACTTTGTATTTGGTAGCGGTAGCTGTAATTTACGTAGCGACCGCCACAGCTATCAAGTTCCACTTCATCACTCACTACGCCATAAAGAGGAAGACCGTCACGCATATACCCTACAAGGTCATTCTCTCCGTAGTTCAAATACATTGCAATGTCTGAATTGAGAATCGGTCTATAAAGACCGTCAGTTCGCACTGCACTGACACCAATAAGATTGTCCGGCAAGCAAGTATCAAAAGTGCTTCTTATACTTCGCAAAGGCAGGCTGGCGAAAGGTATCTCTTCAGTCTCCGAAAAGAACAAACTTACCGCTGACCCATCTGCCACTATCTTGCCAATTGATACTGTAGGGATGATTTTGCGACTACCGCTACAGTACACAATCTCTTGAACCGTATCTTTCTCTATTGTTTCTTCTGGAATGGGGTCTACTTTTATAAGGCTACGGAACCACGCTAAACGGTCTGCCTTGTTTACTTCAGTTTCCGGCAAAACCGCTTCGGGGGTTGTCGGTATCAAGTCGAAATACGGCGTACTCACATACACTTCACCGTTATCCACGCGCAACACGCCGGTCGCAATTGTACCCAACAGCAACAAAACCAATCCGATCACATACAACAAAAAATCTCTCGTGCGAATCATAAGGCAATAATAACAAAAGGCCGCCAGCTTCGCTGGCGGCCTTTTGCACATAATTCACTGCAAAGTTTTTGCAACTATATCTCTATGAAGCTTGTTACCGGGGTCAAATTTACCAGCATAAACATTGGCGAAATACTCCGGATTATTTTGTATACATTGTCTTATCTTAAAATAACCCTCTCTGTAAATCTTATCCCTTAGAAAGCAATTACCCGGCATTGTCGGGTTACCACCTCTAAAAATCCTATACGTCGTCTTCCATGCTTTCCATTTGCTTTTTTCCGGCGTGATTGGTTTATTGAGTCTCCGACTTCTCTCCATAAAGTACTCGGACAATTTCCGATACGTATCAGCAAAATCTCGTGCCACTCCGTCCAATTCACCTTTGGCAATCATTAAAGCAAGATATTTATCTTGGCCTCCGTAATACTTTCTGCCGTTTAGAATCTGCTCGGAGTATACCGCCAAACCTTCTTCCGCTCCTTCATAGCCAGGCAATCCAATACCCAGCAGTTGTACCTTGGATTCTCTCCCATTGATCCTTCTTCGCACATGTACCCCCACCTCGTGAGCCACCAAATCCCTTAATCTCCCTCCCGACACAGATATACCGAAAGGTACCAGGACTTTTCTCAACCTGCTATTGACGATAATACTATTGGCGGTGTCAGAAAGAACAGCGCACCAGTTTTCATCTAATTTCGACAGTTCTCTATTGAAAACAGTAATGGCTTCATTCGCTTTATAAAACCTATCTGTATCTATCTCTATGGTTAGAGGTGAAATGACAAATCGACTTCTTGCAAATTCTTTTTGCGTATTATCACTATCGAAATTCGATAATTCCTCACTACCATATTTCACTTTACCAAACACCCTGTAATTCTTCTCCGACAATCGACGTCGAATATCATCCACTACTGCGGGATCAAACCTTCCGTACCTCCTTTCATTAAATTCTGCAAATTCACCCCAACGCTCGTTACAGCTACTTATGACTATGCGTAGCTCAAGCATAACCTCGTCAATCTTCTCTAAATATAACGCTTGGATTGATTTTTCGGTATCTTGCTGTAGTATTTGTATGCGCAATTGAGACAATTCCTTAAGCGCTGCTTCACATTTTTCAAGCGAACGGTTGGAATATACAAATTTGGGAGCATCAATCTTACCATCATTAAAGTTATCAAATTGAGTCCTTATTACCGACCCGTCGATTTGCAAATTGTGCAATAGCAAAGGATACCTAATTCTCTTAATCTCCAGAAACCATTCTGCATCCCACGCATTATTCACTATAAAGTCATTCCTCCGCATATTTAATAGTTAATATACGATTTTGTTGCCGGATAAACAATATGCCAAGAAAAATAAGTAACATCGAAATATTAAAGAAGGCAGCCAAAAAGTACGGCTATCAATACGGTTTGGCCGACAGTCCATACTCGGAAGCTATCTACGTTACTGATGGTGCCAGTTACTTCATCTCTCGCTCTAAGACAAAGTATGGCATGTATCCTACAAACCTTAAATTTGCTGAGCATCTGGTAGATGACAAGGCGGTAACCAAACGCTTCCTTAAGAAGTTTGGTTTTCGAGTCATTAAAGGAAAGGTTTTTCATATTCGAGAGAATTCCAAAAGCAAAATTAAAACCGCAGACAACGTTCGTGCTGCTTATGCCTATGCAAAGAAAATCTCCTACCCGATTTTTGTTAAGCCAAATAAAGGATCCAGGGGTTCAAACGCAAGGATTATTTTTAATGAAATCGGTCTCAGAAAACATATCAAAGTAATGCGTGAGCATGGCGTGGAACTTTTTTTGATTGAAAAATTTACCCAGCGGCCGGAGTACAGACTCTTTGTGGTGGGTGGAAAGGTAGAGTTTATGTACCGAAAACAGCGCGTCAGTATTACCGGAACCGGTAAACATACTATTGAGGAACTACTGGCTATTCATGGCCTGACACCGGATCAAGATTACTTAAAGAATGTTTTGAAGAAAGAAAAGAAAACCATGAAGTCAGTTTTGAACAAAGACCATGAAATTGACATGCAGGAAACCTCAAATATTAGTCTGGGTGCTTCAATTGTTGAATACAGAGAAAAAATCCCCAAGGAAGTAGATAAATGGGCAAATAGACTCTATCGCACCATGGGCTTGGAGGTCTTTGGTGTAGACGTATTTACCAAAGGAGGATGGAATGAGCCAAACAAGTTTTTGATTATTGAAATTAACTCTTGTCCGGCCTTATCAGGCATATTCGCCAAAGGTCACAAAGAAAAAGTATTCAAGATTTGGAAAAAGATAATGAATAAATACTTCTTATCAAGATAATGAGCACCTATTCTCTTGACCGGCCAATGACTGTGATTGCAAGGCCTCGTAGCTAACACAAACCAAGAATAATATGCTATTTTGAGCATTATGGCTAAACGACCATTTATAAGAAAGCAGAAGAGGAAGCGACACGGCGCTACTTTTTGGGATTTTGAATATACTGAGGGCGGTCACTTAAAGCTCTCCGATAAGCCGGGAGAAGACTTCTTGAAATTTCTGCGTTGGCTGCAAAGACAATCTGGCAAGGAGCTTCTCAACCCGACCAACAGCGCAGTAGACTTTGGTTGTGGGAATGGTCGTCATTTAATTCACCTGGCAGAAACGTACGGTATGCGTGGAATTGGCTACGATATCTCCGCAGCGGCAATTAAAATAGCTAAAATCGCTTCAGAGCAATTCAACCTCACTTACGAAGCACGCTCTATTGCCGGTACATTTCCACTCGAGGACGCAAGCCAAATACTGGCTCTCGACATGATGACTTCACATTTTCTTAGCGGTAATGAGCGTGCGATGCTACGCGACGAAATTTTTCGTGTATTGAAACCGGGAGGTTATTTGTTTATGAAAACACACCTTCTGGATGGCGACCTACACTCCAAGCGTCTTCTTGAAACTGTTCCTGCCAAAGAAGCGGGTAGCTATATACACCCGGTTATGGGTGTGCCTGAGCACGTTTACGGAGAGAAAGAGCTGGTCGAATTTCTCGAAGAGAAATTCGACATCCAAAAAATCTATCGCTCTCACAAACATATCTCTCATGGTAAAGCTCGCAAGCGCCGCACTATCACCATCTATGCCCAGAAACCTCTCTGGTAGTGGTATTATTTAGATATGAATATCAAAGAAAAATTTAAGCTGACCGGTCTTCCGGTGGTGGCCGCATCATTATGCTGCCTTTCACCACTTTTAATCGTGGTTTTTGGCTTAGGGACAGTTTCCTTTGCTTCTTCTCTAGCAGACACTCTCTACGGCGACTATAAGTGGTATTTCCGTATTGTCGGCCTACTTCTACTCGCCGGAGCGTTAGTAATGTATCTTCGTCGTCAGAAAGGAATCTGTACCCTGGACGAAGCCAAAAAACGACGCAATGAAATCTTCAACTTAGTCATCGTCACTTTTGCCATTGGAGTTACCGGCTACTTTTTCTTTCTCTACGTTGTAGTCCACTACCTCGGAGTCTGGCTGGGTCTGTGGAGTTAATCTCTGATATCCAAAAGATGAATGTGGTAATGACTGGCTACAGACATGGTCTTCAAGGTAGATTCGGCCAGTAGATCATAACTTTGTGCAGTAGTGGACTTAATCATTTCTAGCTCCAGCTTTTCCTCAGCGGTTAAATTTTCTTCAGTTGTGCATCTTATCGGCATCAACATGTCATGATTGGTAGCTACTTTGTCGTAAGGAAAATCGTTCTTGACTATTTTCCAGAAAGAAAAGTTCTTAATGCTATTCAACTGACAAAGTGGGCACCCATGATCTTTAGACAGTTTTCGCTTAAAATTGCGATATTTCAGAGAAGTTTTCTGTGAGCGCAAGTAATCACCCATACTAATTCCAACTATATGCTGAATACAGCGTCTCTAGCCTACAATTACCCATGACCATTTTCACATAGTAGAATGTGCTTACCAATTTCCATGGGAAACAAGTAGTAAGAATTAACGACATAAATTCAATAGTGGTTATTTCTTCCAATCCCTTACCTTAAATTCCTTTTTCTTGTCGTCAAAAATTATATCCAGTTTTTGCCGTTCACGCCACTTTAGCTTTTTAATAATCTCCTTGGGAATATTGATAGTGTAACTATACTCCCCAGTTTTAGTTAATTTTCTTAGAAATTTTTGTAGCATTACTGCAATTTTACCATAGCTACTCGAAATTACGTTCGAAATTTCG
>DFPA01000045.1:535-6924 GCA_002377025.1 Patescibacteria group bacterium UBA3527 | reverse complement strand
CGAAATTTCGAACGTAATTTCGACGAGCAAACTACCTCTTCACTCCACCTGATTTTGGCATAGTTTTTTTGTTAGTGTTAGTACTTACATTCTGGAAAAAAGCGGAGTGGCAGCCGTAGCTGTTTTGGATGCAGAGGAATTGCAGAACCCAAAAGACACTCTCGAAGCTAAACAGAGACTATTGCGTGAAAAAGCATGAAGTCCATAATTTCACACGACTCTCTTAAAGCCCGTTACAGAGTATAGAATAGAATACCTAAAAGAAGCTGAAGGTGACTTAGATGCACTCCCTAGAAATCATGCGCACAAGTGCTACGCAAAATCGACACACTAGTTCACTTTGGTAGTGTAACTGGAGTCATGAAGCTACGTGGCGCACACAATATTGACCTATTACGTCTGCGTTCTGTACGTTATCGTAGTTTTTCTTCACCAATGACTCGATCATACCTTCTCCCGTCAAACATAATGGTGGGTATCTTGACTGTTCGTATCTGGTCTTCAACAATAGTATTGTGTTGTTTGATTTTGTTTTGGATTTCTAAAGAGTGGGCAGTCTTTCGTATACTATTGACCTGACCTTCGTCATACCCCATTTCCAATAGCCATTTAACTAAAATCGCTTCTACCTCTTCTTCAGAATACAGAAGATTAAAATCTTCCTGATACGATGTGCCGTTTGTGGACACGCCTACGAACAATCGTTCCAATATCTGCCAGTCTGTAGGTACATCAGACTCTAAGGGATATTTCTTCACTGCCTCAAGATAGGAAATAATAAGCTTCGAATTTGGAAACTTAAAACCACTTGGAGTGTTAGGGTCTGGAATTGCATACGGGATATAGGTGACATTGTAAAGGTCTTCAAACCCTGCGCTTTTCATATTTTTGAATAACTTACCACAAAACTTACATCCCGGATCAATTATTTCCAGTGCCGTCTTCTTACTTGTATCATATGGTTTGTAGTAGGTGGCAGTTTTATCAATATAGTCTTTAGGCTCCCAACTTTTGAACCGATCAGGTATACGCGAAATGGTATCTGCAAACAAAAGTACTTCTTCCTTCGCCCAGGTTAGTACCTCGAAGTTCATAACTGCAGCCATAAACGTCTGTTGCCCTGATGATATACCACATGATTCTCCCCCCAAAGAACATGATTCTACGTCTTTAGGATTACACGTGTCATACACAAACAAGTTAAGGCTACTTTGTAATACAAGCAACAGGCTCCATACACTGAGTACAACGAAAATAGTTGCAAAAACCTCAATCCATCTGTCAAGAAATCTTGCAAATCGAGGCCATGTTACTATAAATTTTCCAACCAGCACATCTTTTGCTTCTTCTCTGAAACCAATATCACAAGGTCGAAATGTTAGCTTCCTTCCGACACAGTACCAGGCTTTTTTTGCAAGCAAACGATACCGAACAGAAAAAACACCCAAAATTAAGAAAACAATAAAAGCGGCTATACAAAACATATCATTTGATATTACTTATAATCTTCTGGGTCACTTCCAAGAATTTCCTTATGTCACTTTCAGTATTGTGAAGTCCCAAGGACACCCGGAGTAACGGGGGATATTTTTTTACATTCTGAAGGTAGTAATGACAACAAAAATACCCACTGCGTGTCATTATGTGTTGTTGTGAGAGGAAAATTGCTAGGCGATGTGCGTCCACATTTTCTGAGTAGAAACTTATTGTAGAACTTGGTTCAGAATTGAGGAGATGAAGACCCTCAATTGACGATAGTCCATCAAATGTCATCTGCGCGAGCCTTTGTGTATGTTCCACTACAGACAATCCTTCAGGTTTGTACATATCTAGCCAATCCAGTGCACTACTGAGCCCGATAATACCTGCGAAATCTTGTAATCCTGGCTCAAGTTTACTCACAGGATCGATGATGGGTATGGAAAAACTATCCGTTTCAAGTTTTTCCACCATGCCGCCCCCGACAAACGACAGCTCAAGTAACTCCAAGAGTGTTTTCTTGATCACTACAACCCCCAAACTCGGTCCATAGGTCTTGTGACCAGAAAAACATAACGCATCAAAATCCACTTCACGCAATAACGATGTATCATGTACCAAACTCTGTGCTCCATCAACAATGAGAATACCGCCAGATTTGTGTGTGTCACTTGCCAGAACTTTCGCATTTCGTAAAGTCCGGCCGTCAATGTTTGAAGTTGCGTTTACCACAATCACTGCCTGAGCGACATTTTCTTTCGTGTAATTTAATGATCCGTCTTGTTCTCTTTTTAGAACTACACGCGGTATTCCAAGCTTCTTGACCAGCATCATCGTAGGAAGAAAAACAGAGTTATGTTCAATCTCTGAAGTAACTATCTGTTTGTAAATTCGGCCGGGAAGTTGGTTCAGTATCAGATTTAATCCGTAGGTTGTATTCAATGTGAATGCAACTCCATATTCTTTGGGTGATTTTCCAAGACGCTTCAAAATTGACACCCTCGCCTTCTCTACAGCCTCATCTACCTGCTTACCCCACTCATACTTCACCCGTCCGCCACAGGCATTGTATTTTTGAAAATACGAAAACATCGCATCGAGAACAGGCTGCGGACGAAGCGACTGGCAAGCAGAGTCTAGATAAACGTCACTGTCTGAAACAAAACTGAAATCTTTTCTGTCTGTATATACTAATTGTTCTTTTGTACGGTGGTTGTTAAAAATATTCATGATAATTTATTAGTCTATTGTTTCAACGCGTTTTCCAAAAGCGCTACAAACGCTTCATATCCTCGAGGGTTCTGTATCTTTTCACCATTGAGAAAAAAGGTGGGGGTTCCGGTTACATTTAGTTGTCTTCCCGCATTTCTATCCCTTACCACGCGATTTTTCACCTCTGTGGAATTAACATCTTGTTTGAAGCGTTCCATGTCTAAGTTTAGTTGCTCTGCATATCGCTCAAATATTACTGGTTCAGGGGCTGGGCGCTCGCCCCAGTTTTGTTGTTCTTCAAACAAAAGATCATGCATCTCCCAGTATTTTCCTTGTCTACCAGCGGCTTCAATTGCTAACGCTGCTGTCATGCTATTTTTATGGCTTGGTAGTGGAAAGTAGCGAGTGACAAACATGACCCTGTCACTGTATTCTTCTACGAGTCGTTTTATCAGTGGATAGTACGCGCCGCATGCTTCACATTCAAAATCAAGATATTCATAAAGCACCACGTCTGCATCAGGATTACCTTTTTTCCAGTCATCATCTTGTACTTGGAGTACTTCATTCACGGTAAGTTCGGCAGTGATAGTTGAACGTTCTGATATCTTCCATACTCCCACTCCAACAACCACAATGGCTGCCAGTACTAAACCTCTTAAGGCATATTTTTTAACATTTCGTGCTCGCATTCTACGTTCACGTTGTATTTCTTTTTCCTTTCTTCTCTGTTCCTTACGCTCTTTCTTTGTTTGAGTCGGTTGTTGTTCTATTTCCATAGTGAATTACTTACGTCTTATTAACTTTAGTTGTAGCGGTCTTTTTATTTCTTTTTTCTTTTCTTAAACGAATAACAAAGCAGTACAAGTCAATCTGTACGGTGAGTTAGCGTGTTAGAAAAGTTTCGGATGTAGGATACCGTTTGAAAATGCCTGAAGAATGTAGTTAAACAATTTATCAAATTTGTCTCTGCGTGCATTCAATAAAATTCTTGGCGTATATTCTTCATGTAAGCTGGCTGTGGCGTTTGTCGGAACCAGAACAGTGAGTACTGCTGCAAGAAATGCGAGCAATATAATAAGAACAACAAAAAGGTTATTCGGAACATTATCAAATGTCTGTTGCCACTGTGCGGTGTGTTCTGAAACAGTTTCAGAACACTCTTGAGACCAATCAAATAAGCAAGTTCTCTCATTAGAATTTATTTGTGGCGCAAAAGATTCTGTGAACATGCCCACAAATACCACACTGACAAAACTTATTGCAATAATTATTGCAATAACCTGAAAGCACTTGGAAAATGTAAACAATGTTCCATTCATATTCATGAGTGTACCAAATTTTTCCTTCCTGTCGCTATTTATACACCCAAACACCTCTCCAGCCTGCAGATTCTTGTAATCAAAAAGCTTCCGAGCTGAGGTCTTTTTCTTACCAGCGTTTCTCTATATAAGCACGTTCCATATTTCCGTGCCTTCATGTGCATTGCTGTCCTTATTCAACTCCGCTCGAACCTATTTCCAATCGCGGAGCGATTGATCTGCCACACGCCGCGCGCATGGTAATGCTGGACTTCTGCGTACGCATTGGAGTTTGATTGCGCCTCGGGTGCGTGCTCCGCTACCACTCCGCACGCAGCAAATCCAAAAATCCCTTACCTTCAAAAAAGCGGATGGGGGTGCAGGGGGAAGCCGCCAAAAAGTTGAAAGGGATTTTTGGATTTTGCGAAGTCATTTGCACAAAGAAAAAACTGCCACACAGGATTGTGCAGCAGTCAGAATAACGACACCGAAGTGTCAGCGAATCAGTCAGCGTTATCCGCTACAACAACATGAAAAGCAAGAACACCTTTGCTTGTTTCTTTTTCCTCGCTCCACCAGCTACGCAAGCCGGACAGCAACTCGTCCTTGTCACCGAGCCGAGCGGAATCTTGTTCGATGATGTCAAAAATTTCTCGGAAACTCGGAGCTTTGTATATGTGCTCGATCCTGACGACGACGTGACGAGAAGCATCGGTTGGCTCTTTCTGCCAACCAGTAAAGTCTTCCCAAAACTCAATATTGTCGCCGACATGCAAATCTCGCCACGCTTCTTCGTCAAGTCGGAAGTCGATTGATTCTCCTTTCTTCAAAAGCTCCTCAAGCGGTGCGGTGGTGAGTTGGATAGATTTCTCAATGTGCATAATTTACTCCCTTAGGCCTTCTCCAGAACTATACATAAAGTTTTGAAAAAGAAAACCGCCACACGAATGTGTAGCAGTTGTATGAGGGTGGCGGCGAATTCCGCCACCCTCATTCAAGGCGTAAGTCGACAGTTCAGTAGTCGAGTTGTTGCCATGTCTCTGGATATTTCGAAACGAGACGATCCACAACTTCCTTCGAGGTTTCGAGTCGAACATCCGTGAACGGATGTTCGAAGCTGCCGACCTTCCCGGCGACGTAGTGCACGAGCCTTACGATCTCAAGCTCCTCGCCCACATCACGAATTTCCATGAAGTCGCCTATGGACAAGGGGCCATTCCATTCGACATCATCCGTGGTAACTGCCCCCTTATATCCTTCTACCTCAGCGGCGGCGAGTTCCTGAGAATCCTTGATGTAAAGGTTAATGCAAAGAAAGTGTGTCATTGCGATACCCTTTGATGTTGCGTTATTAGTTACTACCTGCAAGGAAGAGTAGCACAAACTCTTGACAAAGTCAATGTTTGCTTTATAATTTAAGCGGGTAGAACCCTGAACAGAGATGTTCATTCACAACACCCGAAAGGGTCCTAGAGATAGGAGAATGTCATGAATCTTGCAACGAAACTCCTCATCGGCTCGTCACGCGTTGACCAGTGGAGGAAAGAAATCACCACCGTGGTCAACATGGTGCTCGGATTTCTTAAGGACGAAGACTATCACATCCTCAAGATGGAAGGCGAAGTCGTTCTTGCCGAATCCGACGCCCATCGGTGGATGGTTCGGTATGACCCTTACGAGGGTTTGAAGTTCCGCCTCTTTGAGCTCAGAGATGGCGAAGAGTTTGAGGACAACCTCGCCTGTGAACTGCCGAAGGAGCGAATCTCATTAGAATACGTGGATTTCGTCCATGCATACCTCGATTCGTTCGTTAGAGGTATGGAAAAACTTTTCCCCCAGCTGAAGACTCGGTGGAGTAAGTTGCTTAGGGTGGCGAGAGCTGAGTTTGCCCTGTATTACGAGCTCAAGTTCCGTATTCCTGCGGCTGACTCAGCTTATCTGGATGAGCGAGAGAATGGGAAACTTGTCACGTTCCGTAAGAAAAGTGATCTTACCTTTCCTCTTCCTCTCGACACCGAGGTGTTCGTTGGTCTTGAAGGCGAGCCGAGCAAGTATGAAGTACTCGTCATCGACGGCAAGGAAATGTTCGACGGTAAAGAACGTCCGGTTGACGATGACGGGGACTGCTTCTTCCGTGTCACCGGGTACGAGTCTCAATTCAATGATGTCTTCGGCGATCTGACCGAGGAAAAGTTTGTGATGATTCTCGAACCACAAGAAGGTTGGGAAAACAACCCTTACGATGCACACTTCCTGCACTTGCTTACAGTGAATGGTTGGGAGAGAAGCTACTAGGGTATCCCTTGGTTTTTGGCTCGCACGCAAGTGCGGGCCTTTTCTTTATAACATTCCTTGAACTCCAACGAAGCTGCTAAGCGAACAAGACACACTGAGCGG
>DFPA01000045.1:0-201 GCA_002377025.1 Patescibacteria group bacterium UBA3527 | reverse complement strand
TGAGCGGCCTATGCGAAGTGTGTGCTGTGTGAGCGCACACTAGAGCTACAACACACTCTGTATACGCGTAGCGCCTCGGGCCGCCACAAGGACGTAGAAAAGTGGAATGAAAAGCCCTCAATTCTAAATGGGGCTTTGAATGAAACTTTTTGGAGTCCGTAGTGGCGAAGCAAACCAAAAAATCCCTTTCAACTTTTTGGC
>DFPA01000059.1 GCA_002377025.1 Patescibacteria group bacterium UBA3527 | reverse complement strand
TGCATTCGGTGGATACTTATGGAGATGGTTGGCAGACTTGGACAAAAGAACTTATGGTTCGACCGCATATTGTTACCAGAGTAGAGAGTTTTAATTTACCGTCAGTGCCGCAAGTTAGGTTGGTGGCTGCTTATAAAGATACGCAAAACGCAGATGTTGTGTGGGAAGATTTTGCAAGTGATTTTGCCTTTGCCTCCACCACCAACGAGAGTATTGTGTTGTTTGCTTCTACTACGGCATCCACTCGATTGGCGAATCCCGAATACTTATACTTAAGTCAACGTTTTGCTTCCACTACAGCTGAAAGAATAGAAATACGAGCTCAAGTGGAAAAGTTGACAGAAAGATTCACTTTCGGTAACGAGGCTGCCACCACTACCGCAACTACCACAAAACAGTTAAATGATATGTATTTGCGTGAGGAGGCGGGGGAAATATTTGCGGGTTATATTGGCGATGAGAGCAAGAGACCGGAGTATTTTTGTGTCATGTATGAGAGTGATGAAGCGGTGGCATTGCAGTATGGTCAACATATTCTAGATGATTTACGCCGGTTGTATGGTGAGATAGAGATGTCGGAAGAACCGCAGAAGTTGTGTCGTAATGAGATAAGAATTGACCGCAAGTGGCAGGAGGTTCGGTATTTTGACTTTGTACCCGGAAGAGAGGGTCTTGTTTTAATGCTTTTGGAAGACGGTCTTTATGTGACAGAGATAGATGACCGTTCTTGGCAGAATGTGCAAATGCTGTATCCTGGAAGAAATCTTGAGGTATTGATTGATGGCGGAAGGATATTTATAAATGACAGAGATTATATCCTGGAAGTCTTAATGGAGTTGAGTTAGTATTATTGTGATGCAAGAACAGGCCGGACATATTCATCCAATTCCTAAAATGATTGCCGAGATCAACGGTATCTTCGCAAAGATTGGCTTTGTGTTTGCGGAAGGTCCTGAAGCGGAAACAGAGTATTATAACTTTGATCGCCTTAATGTACCCAAGGATCATCCCAGTCGTGATATGCAGGATACCTTTTGGTTTAAGAACAAGGATGTAAGCGAACCAACAGTACTCCGGACTCACACCTCTCCGGTGCAAGCGCGTTTTATGGAAGCGCACAAACCACCAATAAGAGTGATAGTCCCGGGAAAAGTGTTTCGCAATGAAGCCACCGATGCTACTCACGAGGCTCAGTTCTACCAGCTGGAAGGGTTGTATGTGGACAAAGGGGTAAATATGGGACATTTGAAGGGTACTATCGAGTATTTTTTCTCCAAGTTTTTTAGTGGGGAAGTGGAGGTACGTTTTCGCCCGAGCTTCTTTCCTTTTGTGGAACCTGGGGTGGAGGTGGATATGATGCTAAAGGGTAGCGATAGCACTCTGGCTGACAAATGGATAGAAGTGATGGGTGCCGGAATGGTACATCCAAATGTGTTACGCGATTCTGGTATTGATCCGGAGGAGTATTCCGGTTTTGCCTTTGGTATGGGTATCGACAGGTTGGCGGTGATGAAATACGGCATCAACGACGTACGCGACCTTTATACGGGAGACTTAAGGTTTGTTAATCAGTTTTAAAGCATGAAAGTTTCTTACGATTGGATACGTGAATATTATGGTGACTCGATTCCTTCGGTCGTGGAAGTTGCTGATTTACTGGGCAAACATGCTTTTGAAATAGAGGAAGTTCAGACCAGTGCTACTGACAGTGACCACAATGTCATAGATGTTGATGTCTTGCCAAATCGAGCTTCGGATTGTCTTTGTCATAGAGGCATTGCCAGAGAGCTTGCCAGTATTGTCGGGACAATTCTAGAGTACGATCCGTTGGCTACATCCCCAGAGCTAGCAAAGAATAATGAAATAGAGGTAGAGATAATGAATAAAGAAGCCTGCCCCCGCTTCACCGCTTCTTTGATAACCGGTGTGGAAGTGAAAGAATCTCCTGAGTGGCTCAAGAAGAGATTGGAAGCGATTGGTCAGCGTCCGATAAATAACATTGTGGATGCCACGAACTATGTGATGTTCGCTATCGGACAACCTATACATGCTTACGACGCCGACCTCTTTCCTCAAGTAGATGGTAGATGGCAATTTCAAGTGCGCTATGCTAGTGCGGGAGAGACTGTAAGTCTGATAGCTGAAGGCGGAAAGGATGAAGACAGGGTAGTAGAACTTAAAGGCACAGAGCTTTTGATAGTAGATAAAAGTAGTAACACCCCAATTGGCTTGGCAGGCGTGAAGGGCGGGCGGTTTGCCGGTGTGCATGCAGGTACAAAGAAGGTGATTATAGAGGCGGCGCATTTTCATCCAATAGTGACTCGCAAAACCGCCCGCCGTCTAGGCATAGTTATCGACGCTAGCAAGCGCTTTGAAAATGAACCATCTCGAGAGCTGCCGCCATACGCTCAGAGTGAAATTGTGAAACTCATTTTAGAAATTGCCGGTGGAGAATATCAAGGGACAGTTGATGAATATCTGGAGAGGAAAGATAATAAAGAGGTCGAAGTGTCTGTAGAAAAAGCCAATTTACTACTGGGTCTGGCTTTGAGCGGAGAGGAAATGTGCGACCTTCTTACGAAGGCTGGTTGCACAGCGTACTTGGACGATAAGCTAGAGCTAATAAGGGCCACCGGTCCATTTGAACGTACGGATCTAAATATTCAAGAAGATTTTATCGAGGAAATTGGTCGTCTACATGGCTATGATCATGTGGAATCTGTAGTACCGGAAAGTGTACCTCTGACTGAGCTAAACAAGCGTCACTACTACGGTGAAAAAGTCCGGCACGTACTGGTGGCTCAAGGTTTCTCAGAAGTAATTACCTCTTCATTTCGCAACAAAGATAAGATCCAGCTTCTAAATGCCCTTGCCAGTGATAAAAGTTACGTACGGTCCGGCTTGTCCAAGAATCTTACTGAAGTATTGGATAGAAATGCTCCTCTGGCAGATTATCTGGGCATCAACGATACCAGAGTGTTTGAAATCGGTACGGTTTTTTATAACGGTGAGTCAACGGTAGCTGAACACTTGTCACTGGCCATTGGCTTGAGACAAAAACCATCAGGTTATTCGGGCAAGGAAGATAAGATTTTGACCGGCGTACTTGCGAGCATCAATGAAGAGCTTGGCGTAGATATAGACTGGCAGATAGATAAGGGGGTAGCTGAGACCAACTTAGATGCCGTACTGGCAGAACTGGAAATGCCGACAGAGTATGATGTGGTGGAAAGAGCTGAGGATATACACTATCAACCCTTCTCTACGTATCCGTACATGACTCGTGACATTGCTCTTTGGGTAGATGATAGTACCGATGAGAGTGAGGTAGAGAAAATATTGAATGATAATGCCGGAGTTTTACGAGTACGCACCACTCTCTTTGATAGGTTTGAGAAAGACAGTCGTACTTCTTTGGCCTTTCGTCTTGTTTTTCAAGCAACGGACAGAACTCTCACAGATGGTGAGGTAAATGAGGTAATGGATAGAGTATATAAAGCAGTTGAGGAGAAAGGTTGGGAAGTGAGGTAATAACATGAAAATTCTCTTCTACAACATCGGATACGAATGTAGAAATAGCCAAAGTTGACCGGGGGAGCAGGATAATTTGCCCCCATTTTAAGGGTGAAAGAGTAGCTAAAAAATGCTATAATATAGCGAAGTTAAGCGATTATTTTAGAATTTTTTTATGCCTGCAAAGAAAGGAGATGCCAAGAAAACTGGTACTAGGAAGGGAGGGTACGACGCTTCGTCCATTTCAGTACTGGAAGGTCTGGAACCGGTGCGTAAGCGCCCGGGAATGTACATCGGTACTACGGGTCCGGAAGGTCTCCATCACATGATTTGGGAAATATTTGACAACGCCCGTGACGAAGCGATGGGAGGTTTTGCCAATCGTGTAGAAGTGGCGCTTTTACCCGACAATTACATCCGCGTGGTGGACAACGGTCGTGGTATTCCGGTAGACATTCACAAACAGACCAAGGTATCGGCACTTGAGACTATTATGTGTACCCTGCATGCCGGCGGTAAATTTGGAGGCGATGAATCCGGGTACAAGGTATCCGGTGGTCTTCATGGTGTGGGTGTATCAGTAGTGAATGCTCTCTCTACCCATACTAGAGTGGATGTACACAAAGACGGCGACCATTACATACAAGAATACAATATTGGAAAACCAAAAGCGAAAGTAAAGAAACTCGGTAAAACTAAGTTTCAAGGGTCTATTGTAGCCTTTCAAGCCGACCCAGATATTTTCCCTGAGGTTATTTACGACTGGAAAAAGATAGTGAACCATTTGCGCCAGCAAGCCTACCTAGTGAAAGATATGCGTCTTACTGTTGTCGATGCGCGTGAATCCAATACCAAGCTTGATTTGAAATCTCTCGAGAACACGATCTATTTGGCTGATGAAGGACTAGAGGTACCGCATCAAACTTTCTACTTTGAAGGTGGTCTGAAGTCGCTGGTGGCATTCAATAATCAATACCAAAAGCCGGTACATAAAAATATCTTTTATGTAGAAAAGACTGATATAGATGAAAATGTATTGGCGGTGGAAGTGGCTTTGCAGTACGTCGACGACATCTCACCTCGCATCTCTGCCTTTGCCAACAACATATACAACCCGGAGCATGGTACTCATATCACCGGTTTTAAAACCGCACTCACTCGTACTCTGAATAATTACGGTAAGAAGAATAACTTAATCAAAGAAAAGGACGGCACTTTTACCGGCGATGACGTGTTGGAAGGTATTACCGCAGTTGTTTCTGTAAAAATGCCGGAAATTCAGTTTGAAGGCCAAACCAAAGGTAAGCTCGGCTCGGTTGAGGCGCGCGGCGCGGTAGAGTCGGTCTTTGGAGAAGCGTTTCAAGAATTCTTAGAGGAAAACCCTGACGATGCCAAAGCCATTATCAATAAGGTGGTGATTGCCGTAAAAGCCCGTAAGGCAGCCAAGGCTGCAAAAGATTCCGTGCTGCGCAAAGGTGCCTTGGAAGGTATGTCTCTTCCAGGGAAGCTGGCTGACTGTCAGAGTAAGAGCGCTGAAGACTCCGAGCTTTTCATCGTAGAAGGAGATTCCGCCGGCGGTTGTTTTTCCGGTGATACCAAAATCGCCTTGACTGACGGACGTAATTTGTCGTTACGTAAAATTGTGGCAGAGAGAAAAAATGGACAGAATCATTTTTGTTACACTATCGACAACAATGGCAAGGTGGCTATCGGAGAAGTCAAAGATCCGCGTATCACCAAACACAATGCACGAGTGGTGAAGGTGACTCTGGATAATAACGAAGAGATAATTTGTACACCCGATCATCGTTTTATGTTACGAGATGGTACCTATAAACCAGCATCTAAATTGAGTCCCGGTGAGTCATTAATGCCTCTATATCGTCAGCATTCTAAGATTGGCGGACGTATTACTATTGATGGATATGAAATGGTATACGACCCAACAGAAAAATATTGGCGTTTTACACATCTATTGGCAGATAATTTTAATCAAGCTAAGGGAGTGTATGAGAAACGAGAAGGCGATCATATTCATCATCGGGATTTTAATAAGTTGAATAATAATCCTGATAACCTCATTTCTTTGTCTAAAGAGGCGCACTTAGAATTACATAGACAGCATGCACACCGTACTTTGCATACACCGGAGGCAAAGGAAAAATCCAGACAAGCTCATAGAGATCCTAAATACCGTGCAATGATAAGTGAGATAATGTCTACGCCAAAGATGAAAAAAATGTTGTCTAAACGAGCGAAGAAGCAGTGGCAGAATGATGAGTACAAGGCTTTTATGACGGAAAAGTTTTTGGAATTCTACAATAATAACTTGGATTTTCAGATTGAAACTAAGACACGTTTAAACAATGAACAAAAGAAATATTGGAGCAGGAAAGAAAATAGAGATAAGCAGTCGGAGAGAGTGAAGCAATTCTTTGCAGACAATCCCGAGGCTAAACAAGTGTTGAGTAAATTAGCAAAGGAACAATGGAGAGACGAATCCTTGTTATTGAAGCGTAGTGAAATGACCAAGAAGCAGTGGACTAATGATTTTAGGAGAAGGAGGAAAGAAGCCTATTACCAGACGTACCTAGACAAAATGTTAACGACTTTGCACAGAATTTATCAGGAGACTGGCGCAGTCGATTTAGATCGTTACGAAGAATTACGCAAAGAAACCGGTGACCGCAGCTTAATTCGTCCTGAAACAGTCGCAAGCAAGTTCTTTGGTGGTGATATTAACAGCCTAAAAGATGCGGCAATACACCATAATCACCAAGTCATTTCGGTTACTGAAATTAATGAAACAATGGATGTTTACGACTTTGAGGTGCCCAACACACACAACTTCGCATTGGCCAGTGGTGTTTTTGTACACAATAGTGCAAAAATGGGGCGTGACAGAAAAACACAGGCCATCTTGCCTTTGCGAGGAAAGATTTTGAACGTGGAACGAGCCCGTATCGACAAAATGCTCGCTTCAGAACAAATTAAGAACTTGGTAATAGCACTCGGTACTGCCATTGGTGATGTGTTTGACGAATCCAAGCTGCGTTACCATAAACTCATTATTGCGACCGATGCCGACGTAGACGGCGCACATATTCGTACTCTGCTGCTGACTCTTTTTTACAGGTATTTTCGTCCGCTCCTTGATGAAGGTTACGTATACATAGCGCAACCGCCACTTTATAAAATCCAGAAAGGAAAGGAAGTGTGGTATGCCTATACCGACCAAGAAAAGTTTGAAATTGTCGGTGAAGAGAATCCGGGTTCTGAAGATGGTGAAGAATCTGATGATGATGGAGAGGACGAGGTGGAAACCAGGAAGACAGGCGCAAAGTTTCGTATTCAGCGGTACAAAGGTCTGGGTGAAATGAACGCTGATGAGCTGTGGGAAACCACCATGAATCCGGAGAATAGACT
>DFPA01000046.1 GCA_002377025.1 Patescibacteria group bacterium UBA3527 | reverse complement strand
GGACGAGTACACCCTTGATAGTTTTTGTACAAAATGTACAATATTGCTATGAAAACAATTACCACCACCAATGCACGCAAACAGCTGGCAAAAATTGTCGATACCGTAAAAGAGACCGGGGAGGTGTTTGCGATTGGTCGCCGGAACAAGCCGGAGGTAATTCTGCTTAAATTTCCGCAAGCATACAATGCTGAGTTTAATGAGATCACCAATCTCAACGCTATTTCCTCAAGCTTTGATTTTCTTGAAGATGAACCAGACCTTTATACTTTAGATGACGCTAAAGAAGTATATGTCTAAGGCATACGATATAATTCTGATTCCATTTCCACTCACTGATTTGGCGAGTCAGAAGATTCGTCCCGCTCTACAGCTTTCTAATGTTGTTGACGAGGATATAGTACTATGTGCGATTTCAACCAAGAAACACTCAAAATTTGATATTAAAATCACTCCCACCAAGGTAAACGGCTTAAAGAAAGTGTCGTATATCAGAAGTAATAAAATCGCTACTATAGAAAAAAGACTGGCGCTTGCTAAATTAGGTGACCTTGATACTAAAACTAGAAAAACTGTACAGACAAAACTCAAACGGCTTTTCAGGATTTGATTATGTCCAAAGTCCTGGGTTGCTTTCTCTATATTCTGCATCAATTACAACGCCCGTTGTATCTTCAATAAAGTTAACAAACTCTGTAACGGAGTTCCCCATAGTGTTTTTCAATCGTTTTTTGCTTGCAGTTTGTTTCAAGGTGTATAGGATAGCTTGGTAAAATTGTTTCTTGCAACCAAGCTTTAAATGGTGTTTGTACTTTCCCAACGTCGTTTCGTGCTCGTCCGTACTCATTTTTTTGGTCACCCACTCTACTTTAGTTAGCCGCAGGGGAGTTTATGAATTCAGGGTTGAAACTATTGCGTTTTCTATAATGTGTGTTAGAGTATTTCGCATCCGCAATGAGGCGGATTTTTCAAACCAACGGGGGGCACAAATGCAACACGGATCGATCGTCAAACCTTTTACCCGCAGGGCTGCAAAAAAGTACTGCCAAGAAGTACGTGGGCGTCAAATCAAAGCGTCCCAGGACGACAAGATCGGAAGAAGAGTGACGGTCGTCACCAAAAGGGCCGGACAACGGCCCAAGACGAGGACGATATACGTCCCAACATGAGGCAAAGAGCAGGGACGGAGCGAACGCGCTCCCTCCCGACCACCGAACGTGACGCACGCTGCAAAGCGGGCGTTTTTCTTTGCTTTTTGTTATAGTAGCCTCATGAAGGAGAAGTTGCAAAATACGATAGAAAAGGCGCTGGAATCGTTGTCTGTAGAAGCGGTTGATTTTGTTGTTGAGCATCCGGCAGAAGTGGCGCACGGAGACTACGCCACCAATGTTGCTTTGGTAGCTGCCAAGAATTTGGGAGAAAATCCGCGAGAATTAGCGGAAAAAATAATGAAGGCCGTGGTGTTACAAGACCTACCTGAAGTGGAGAAAGTTACCATTGCCGGTCCCGGGTTTTTGAATTTCACTCTCAGTCGTGATTTTTACACCGCCAAAACGGAGCTTATCAATACTGTTGACGGTGAATGGGGAAAGAATAATGAATATTTAGGTAAGAAGGTGTTGGTGGAATACACCGACCCTAACCCTTTCAAAGAGTTTCATATTGGACATATGTTCACCAACGCCGTCGGAGAGTCGCTAGCACGATTGTTCGAAATGGCGGGGGCGGAGGTGAAGCGCCTTAATTATCAAGGAGATGTGGGTATGCATGTGGCCTCAGCTATCTGGGGGATGCAACAAATGGGCCTTACTGCTGATGATAAGTTTACCCCTCAAGAACTGGGACAAGCCTATGCCAAGGGCGCCACTGCTTTGAAAGAAGACAAGGACTCTAAAAAGGAGATTGAGTTAATCAACCAAAAACTATACAAACATACTGAGTACGACGATGCCGTTAATCTTTTGTATGAAAAAGGTCGGGAGGTTTCATTAGCTTATTTCGAGCAGATATATAAGATGCTTGGCACTAAGTTCGATGAGTACTTTTTTGAGAGCGAAGTCAGTAGCAGGGGAGTGGAGGTAGTACTGAATAATACCGATGTCTTTACCGAGAGTGACGGAGCTTGGGTGTTTAAAGGCGAAGAGTATGGTCTACACACCAGGGTGTTTATAAATAGTCTTGGCATACCTACTTACGAGGCTAAAGAACTCGCCTTAGCCAAGATGAAGCAAGAAAGATGTGGAGATTTCGATCTTTCAATCATCTCTACCGCCAATGAAATAAATGAATATTTCAAAGTTTTGTTACAAGCCATGAGTCTCATCTATCCAGAGTTGGCGCAAAAAACGGAACATGTGGGGCATGGTATGGTGCGTTTACCGGAAGGTAAGATGTCTTCGCGTACGGGGGATGTGATCGGAGCTATGGATTTTATAGGTGAAGTGAAGAAGAATGTGGAGACTAGAGTAAAGGAGTCGGGTAAGGAAATAGACGAAGAAGTAATAGAGAAAGTAGCTATTGGCGCTATTAAGTACGAAGTATTAAAGGGAAGTATTTTTCAAGATTCTGTTTTTGATAAAGCCGGTGCGCTTTCATTCGAAGGTAATTCTGGACCTTATTTGCAATACACTTACGCTCGTATACAATCGGTAGCGAAGAAGGCGGAGAGCGCTGGTGTGATACCAAGTTTGGACAATACGCCGGAAGATATTTATGGAGTGGAGAGAATCTTGTATCGTTTTCCGGAGGTGGTTGAGGAGGCGGTCAAAGAAAGATTACCTCACAAAGTCTCAGTTTTTTTATCGCAGCTGGCTAATGAATACAACTCGTTTTACGCCACGGAAAAAATTGCCGAGTCGAGCGATGAATATGCTCCGTACAAACTGGCTCTTTCACTCGCAGTGGCAGAAACCCTAAAGAAAGGTCTTTGGACTCTCGGTATCGAAGCTCCAGAGAAAATGTAGTTAGTAATTTCAAGTTACAAATTTTAAGTTTTAATTTGAGTTACTACCTAAAGTGAGAAATTATGCTACGATGCAAAGGCGTGTCTGATATACACGTTTTTTAGGCACAAAATTGAATAGAAAACGAGGCGCAAGCTGAAGATGAAATAAGGCGTATGTACTATACGTTGATCGACATTTTCAGTGCAGCGACAAAGTTTTGTATCAATGGTGATCTAAAAATTATTATGTCTGATATACATAAAAATATGACAAAGAAAAATCAAGAAGAAAAATTAGATCTTAATAGAGATGAACAAAAATCAGAAGTAGCTCTACGTGAAGAAGCAATGCTGGCTTTTTGGGAAGAGCATGACATTTTTAATAAATCAGTTGAGAAGGACGCGCCTAACGGCGATTTTGTTTTTTATGACGGCCCTCCCTTTGCTACCGGTTTACCGCACTACGGGCACATTTTGGCCAGTACCATCAAAGATGCTATTCCGCGCTTTTGGACTATGAATGGCTATCGGGTGCGTCGTAAGTGGGGTTGGGATTGTCACGGCTTGCCACTTGAGAATCTTATTGAGAAAAAACTTGGCTTGGCGACTAAGAAAGACATTGAAGAATACGGTGTAAAAAATTTCAACGAAGCCGCTCGGAGTACTGTGATGGAGTACGCTGATGACTGGAGGCAGATAATTCCTCGCATGGGCCGGTGGGCTGATATGGAAGATGATTATAAAACAATGGACAGCTCATATACCGAGAGTGTGTGGTGGGTGTTTAAGTCATTGCATGAGAAAGGTCTAGTTTACGAAGGCTTTAAGTCGATGCACCTTTGTCCACGTTGTGGCACTACACTATCCAACTTCGAGGTGAATCAAGGGTATCAAGATATCAAGGATATTGCGGTCACAGTGAAACTACCTTTGTTGGATGAAGGTGGAGAAAAGACCGGAACGTCGCTATTGGTATGGACTACCACTCCATGGACATTGCCGGGCAATATGGCCGCAGCGGTACACAAAGATCATGACTATGTGAGAGTTAAAGTAACTGAGGTCGAAATGGAAGGGGAGTATATACTTGCCAAAGAGAGGTTGGTTCAGCTTGGTACCAAGGAGTATGAAATGATGGAAGAGATGAAAGGTTCCGACTTGTTGGGACGTAGCTACGAGCCGCCATTTTCGTACTTCCAAGACAGAGAGTTTGAGAATAAAGGAAATGCTTGGAAAATCTATCACGCTGACTATGTAGAGATTGGTGAAGAAGGTACAGGTGCGGTACACCTGGCACCGGCCTATGGTGACGAAGATATGGAGCTGGCTAAGGAAAAAGGAATTCCAATTGTGCATCATGTCGATGAGAGCGGGCACTTTATGGATTTCATCACCGACTTTGCCGGCAAACTTGTCAAACCTAAAGATGATGATGAAGCTGGTGTGCTTCACTTGGACTCCGATATCGAAATCGTGAAAGCGCTTAAAGAAAGCGGAAAGCTCTTTCGTAAAGAAAACATCACTCACAGCTACCCACACTGCTGGCGTTGTGATACTCCGCTTTTAAACTATGCAACCACCTCTTGGTTTGTTCGAGTGACCGATATCAAGGATAAGTTGGTAAAAGAAAATAACAAAGTTCACTGGGTGCCGGAGCACGTGGGTACAAACCGCTTTGGTAAGTGGCTTGAAGGCGCTCGTGACTGGGCGGTCTCTCGTCAACGCTACTGGGGAGCACCACTACCGATATGGCGTAATCCAGAAACCAAAGAGTACAAAGTGTTTGGCTCACTGGAAGAGCTTAAGGAATATGTACCCAAGAGTGGTAATCGGTATTTTGTAATGCGTCATGGTGAAAGTGAGAAAAACGTCTCTCGGGTGGTTACTGACGCTTATGATGCACCTTATCCATTGACAGACTTAGGGAAAGAAACCGTTAAAAAATCCGCCGAAAAATTGCGAGGGAAAATAGACATCATCATCTCCTCACCGGTATTACGAGCAAGAGAAACAGCTCAGTTGGTAGCAGAAACTATCGGTCTCGAAAGTGAAGTGATTATCGATGAAAGAATTCGTGAGACTGATCATGGTGAGTATGAGGGGAAGCCACTGGCTGAGTATCAGTCTGCGTATCCATCGGGAATGACAAAGTTTGAGTCAAAACCGGAAGGAGGAGAGAATTGGAACGATATAAGAAAGCGCATGGGAGACTTTCTGTACTCGCTGGAGAAAGAGCATAAAGACAAGAAAATCCTCATAGTTTCACATGGAGATCCTATTTCTCTGCTAAACTTCCTAGCTACAGGAGCTGACAATAAAGAGATTGCTGAGAAATGGTCAGAGTTGTACCCCGAAGAAAAAGGGGTAGCTCACGAGCTGACTTTTACACCACTACCACACAATGATAACTACATATTGGACTACCATCGTCCGTATATTGATGACATTGAGCTTTATGAAGGAAAAACTAAGCTCGAACGCGTACCGGATGTTTTTGACTGTTGGTTTGAGTCTGGCTCCATGCCATATGGTCAGCACCACTATCCATTTGAAAATACAGATAATTTCGAAGGGAATTACTTTCCCGCACAGTTTATTGCTGAAGGACTCGACCAAACCCGCGGCTGGTTCTATTCGCTTATCGTTCTCGGTACAGCTTTGTTTGGTAAGAGTCCGTATGAGAATGTCATCGTAAATGGCCTCATTATGGCTGAAGATGGTAAGAAGTTGAGTAAGAAATTACAAAACTACTCCGAACCAACCAAATTGGCTGACGAAGTGGGAGCAGACTCTATGCGTTTTTACCTCCTATCTTCGCCAATAGTTCGCGGAGAGGATCTGAATTTTTCCGACGCAGGTGTAACTGAATTACAACGCAAAAATATCGGTCGCTTGCATAATGTTTTGCAAATGTACGAGATGTATAAAGAGAGCAATGTTATACACTCGGATTCAGAACATGTTCTGGACAAGTGGATTTTGAGCCGTCTTGGGGAATTGATCAAAAAATCTACTGCCGGATATCAAAATTATGAACTCGATAAAGCCACCCGGCCGACCATCGACTTTATTGATGATCTTTCAGTGTGGTATTTGCGTCGCTCACGGGATCGGCTAAAGAGTGCTGATGTCTATGATAAGGCAGATGCTCTAGCAACTCTTGGTTACGTACTGAAGCACCTCTCTTTGGTGATAGCACCGGTGATGCCTTTCTACGCCGAATATTTATGGCAGATGATAAAGAGTGAAGACGATGAAGAGAGTGTACACCTTGCTTCTTGGCCTAAAGAAATGAAGGTGGATGAGGAGCTTATAGCTCAGATGAAAGAAATCCGTTCGCTGGTGACGGTTGCTTTAGAAGCCAGAACCAAGAGCGGTATTAAAGTACGTCAACCTTTGTCCAGGTTGTCAATCAAGGATGACTCGGTAGTGCTTGAAAACGAAGCCTTGGGGTCACTGGTCATCGAAGAAATAAATGTGAAAGAAATTGTACGTAATGAAGCACAGGCGGAGCAGATTGTATTAGACACAGAATTAACCCCCCAACTGCTCGCTGAAGGCCAGGTTCGTGAGGTGATTCGCTTTGTACAGAATATGCGTAAGCAAACAGGACTCAAGCCGGAGGATGAGATTAAACTTGTAATCGAAACGAGTCAGGAAGGACAAAATACACTCGACAGTTTTATGGATATGCTTGCTAACACAGTGGGCGCAGAAACAGTTTCTTTTGGAGAGGTAGCTGATGGTAGCGAGTTAGATCTGGGAGATACAAAGTACAAAATTAGTATCTAGTATGAGCTACAAAACATACACCACTGATGCTCTGGTGTGTGGAAGCTTTGTGAGTAGCGCATCTGATAAGAGCTATCTCCTCTTGACTCGCGAAGCGGGAATGATAATAGCCTCGGCTCGCAGTGTTCGGGAAGAGAAGAGTAAACAACGTTATGCTTTGCAGGAATTCTCGCTCATTCGGGTTTCACTGGTGCAAGGGAAGAGTGGTTGGCGCATAGGAAGTGTAGAAGCTTGTAAAAATTACTATCAGAGTGCTTCGGATAGAGCAACACGTGTTTTAGTTTCAGAGATGGTAAAACTTTTGCGCCGTTTCTTGCAAGGAGAAGGTGTGAATGAAGGTGTGTATGAAGAGGCGGAGCGTGCCTTGGATGCCGTGGTCGAGGATGAAGACAATAAGCACTACGCTGATTTCTTCACGTTGAGACTATTGGCTCACTTGGGCTATATACCTCCGCAGAAAGATTTGCAGGAGTGGCTATCGCAAAATCAGTACAAAAATTACCAACCTTTATCTGCAACAGCTCTTAAGGCCATAGACACTGCGCTCGAAGAAAGCCATCTTTAAGCTGATATAATGTAGCCATGTCCCTGAGTGGTAAACAAAAGAAACTGTCCGATGTTCGCAAGCGTCTCTACGAACGAGGTAAAAAAGAGATTAAAAGAGAACGGTTTCAGCTTCCGCAGGCAGAAGATAAGGTGCCGACAGAATGGGTAAACCAGCCAAATCCCAAGGAAGATCTTGAAAGTGGGGATTCTTTAGTAAGTAATCCCGTTGACACTATGGCAAAAAGTAAAAGAAAAAAACTTCGTATTAAGATGCTTTTTATTGGGGGGCTGTTTTTTGTGTTGGCACTCCTGATTTCCTCGTCTTTACTTTTTCTTGGAAACAATGTTATCTCCGGAGACAATATCAATCTGAGTGTCAGTGGCCCATTTACTATCGGTGGTGGGGAAGAAATGATGGTACAAATAGGTATACAAAACTCCAATCGAGTGCCGATAGAATCGGCGACTTTGATAGTAGAGTACGAAAGAGGTACCAAATCAGCCGACGAAGAGCAGAGGGATTTGTTTATCGAGCGTACCTCATTGGAATCCATTGGGGTAAACGAAAGTATCAGTGTGCCACAAACCGTTATAGTTTATGGTGAAGAAAACACCGAACAAGAAGTGAAAGTTTCCATAGAATATCGGGTAGAAGGTTCAAATGCTCTTTTCTTCAAAGAAGCAGAGCCGCTTCGCTATAAGATAAGCTCGGCTCCGGTAGTGGCCATCGTGGAAAGTACCGACAAAGTATCTGTTGGACAAGAAGCATCGGTCACACTGAAAGTCGCTTCCAATTCTGGTGAGACCATTAAAAATGTGTTGGTACGTGCCGACTATCCCAACCAATGGGACTTCACTTCTTCTTCACCGGAAACTTATGCCGGGAAGAACGTTTGGTTTATAAAAAGCTTGGACCCGGGAGAAGTGGTGGAAATAGAGGTGACCGGCCTTGTTGTAGGACATGTTAATGAAGAAGCGGTGATGGCCTTTTCTGTTGGTGTGCCGGATAAAAACGATGACACCAAGGTAGGTTCTATTTTTAGTACTGCACAAGTGGAATGGGAGGTGGAAACCTCATTTTTGGAAGTCTCATTAGATATAGGAGCTAATAACGATAATGTTCGAGTAGTAGAGGAGGGGGAATCGGTGAGCGGGCAAGTGGTGTTACAAAACAATCTTTCAGAGGTAGTCTACGACGTAGAAGTCACCCTTAATTTGTCGGGCAGTGCGTATCATAGTAACATCGTACAAAGTACCAATGGTTTCTTTGATTCAAACCAAAATTCTATTACTTGGAGCCCTGCGGATGACAACTCACTGCAAGAAATAGATCCGGGTGATAAGGTTCGGTTGAACTTTTCCCTTCTACCAAATTCTTCAGTTTCTACTCCCGAGGTACGTTTGAATGTAGACGTTAATGCCAAGCGAGTGAGCGATTCACGAGTACCTGAGAGTTTGAGTTTAAATACAGAAGGAGTAATTCGCGTTAGTGGTGAAGCAAGTATATTAGCGGAGGCAAGACACCTTTCAGGTGCCTTGCCTCCGAAGGTAGGTGATACCACCAAGTATAAAATATCTTTTATGGTTGACAATCAAGCGAATAATCTAGACAACACTACGGTTGTAGCAGTTTTGCCGGCCAATGTAACATGGACGGGGGAGACTGGAGGGGTTGGGAGTTTTTCCTACAACAGCAGTGATAGAGTGGTTACTTGGAACGTTGGCAGTGTACGTAGTGGCACCAACCCAATTGGTACTTTCAATGTCACATTGCTACCATCCGCCTCTGATGCGGGTACCACTCCAATACTTGTTAGAGAGCAACGCTTAAAGGCGACCGATAGTTTTACCGGTACTACAGTGCGAGGATTGAATTCATTTGTTTCGGCGGAGCTTTCCAGTGAGGCTGGATACTCTACCGACAACGGCCGAGTGATTGAGTAAAAATATACGAACTACTACGTTGTGCTTCAGTAAAATAACTTTCACCGTACCACCTAGTACGGCTCAAGTTATTTTCTTTGCACGCCTTGTATTTCACTCCATTTTTACTCAATCAAGAGATGTTTCGCAATTTTTCCTGCAGCACGGCAGATCTTATCCGATTTTACTCGACTACGTGATGGGTGGGAGACACGTGATTTTGCAGGTAGCTATGCTATTGTATGTCTAATATGTCGGACCAAAACGAAAACAAGTTGGAGAAAATAAGCGCTCTAGCCAAGAGGCGAGGATTTATTTTTGCCGGTAGCGAGATATACGGTGGCTTTGTAGGTTCATACGATTATGGCCCTTATGGAGTAGAACTCGCCAATAACATCAAACAGCTCTGGTGGAAGAAGATGGTCAACGAAGAAGCGAATATAGTGGGCTTAGATTCTTCTATTGTGACGCACCCTAAGGTATGGGAAGCTTCCGGACATGTGGGAGGATTTTCCGATCCACTCGTAGAGTGCAAGGAGTGTAATATTCGCTCTCGGGCTGACCATCTGCTAGAAGAGATAGATGTTGAGGCTGATGAAAAGATGTCAGTTGCCGACCTAAATGTGCTTTTTAATAAACACAAATCCGACATTAAATGTCCAAAGTGTGGCCAATCAAACTTTGGCCAAGTTTCCAATTTCAATCTTTTAGTAAAGACAAATCTCGGTAACTTCTCTGACGACTGGTCTGGCGAGCCAGCCTACCTGCGCGGCGAGACTTGCCAAGGTATTTATATCAATTTCAAAAACGTCCTTGATACCACTAGAGTAAAGGTGCCATTTGGTATCGCGCAAATAGGCAAGGCCTTTCGTAATGAAATTGCTCCGCGACAATACATCTTTCGCAAGCGAGAGTTTGAGCAAATGGAAATGCAAATGTTTGTTGATCCAGTGAGTGAGATGGATGTCTATGAGAGCTGGAAGAAGAAGCGGTGGCAATTTTACTTAGACTTGGGTTTCAAGGAGGAGAATATTCGCTGGCAGGAACATAAGAATTTGGTTTTTTATGCCAGAGCTGCTATCGATATAGA
>DFPA01000040.1:14070-15444 GCA_002377025.1 Patescibacteria group bacterium UBA3527 | reverse complement strand
CTCAATCTTCCTTTGATGATACACACCAGAAGTAGTAAAGATGGCGAGCTTGATGCCTATGAAGATGTGTATCGAGTGCTTAAGGATTACGCTAAAGTACCGGGGAATATTCATTTCTATGCCGGTACCTACGCGCAAGCAAAGAAGTTTTTTGATATCGGCTTCACCATTTCTTTCACCGGTGTAATTACATTCGCTAAAGAGTATGAGGAGGTAGTGAAGAATATACCGCTTGAAATGATACACGCTGAGACAGATTGTCCGTACGTGGCACCAGTGCCTCATAGAGGTAAACGTTGTGAGCCGTGGATGGTGCAAGAAGTGTATAAAAAAATCGCCGACATACGTGGCGAGGGTGTAGAGCGGGTGCGAGAACAACTTTTAGCGAATGCCGGGAAGCTCTATAAGTTGTAGGGGTGGTGCGGGCTTCCGGCCCGCACCATAGGTTCTCAGACTCCGAGCATGATGCCCGGTTTGCCGACCAGCGCGAAGGCGCGATTCAAGGTGTGCCACGCTTCGAGAATGTCCGGACACACTTTCGAATTGATGAAGACCTTGAGCTTCAGCGCTTTTTCCGTTTCGACGTAGGTTATGTCACTATCGTAGCGGTCGCGCCAGACAGGTGTGGCACCCCAGACAACGACCGGTGTGTCGGGAAAGCCGACTTCTTCGGTGCGCAAGCGCCGCAGGAGAATGTCGCGGGCGACGTAGTCATTGCTGTGCTCCAGCATCAGACAGTCGACCGGATTCTCACGCAGGTAGACGAATAGATCGTCGACGGCCACGTAGGTGCGCCGATACATTTCCTTCTGGTCGTGCATGGTGCTCGGCAGGCCTTCTGCATAGTGCTGGAAGGAAAACGCAGTCAAGGCATTTTGAAGCCAGGCCGGGATTTTACTTGGGCCGAAATTGACAAAATTCATTACAACCTCCTTTTGTGTACTGATTCGACTTTTAATTTACCACCCTATCAACAGATTGCAATGAGGACAACATCGGAATCTAATCAAAAATATTTAGAAGGTAGGTATCGATGGTGCGTTGATCTAGGTCGTAGAAGTTTAGATCGTTCTTATATAAATAAGAGGCTAATTCAGTCCCAACAAATCGCCAGTGCCAAGGCTCAAAGATGTAGTAGCTATTACCTTCAGGGTACGAGAGAGTGAAACCGTACTTATGGGCATTGTCCTGCAGCCATTTGTACGCTTGTGTTTCCGCAAATGAAGCATATGTACCACCTACTTCCGGTACAGTGATGTCGGCGGTAGTGCCCAGTTGGTGTTCGGAGTAACCTTGATCGGCAGAGAAGGTATTGGCTCCTGAACCGTAAAGGTTGGTGAATTGACCTTTGATTACCGACTGTTCATCAAAAGA
>DFPA01000040.1:0-13687 GCA_002377025.1 Patescibacteria group bacterium UBA3527 | reverse complement strand
TCCAAAAATTTCATGGCGTTGGTATGGAAGTATTGTTCTCCTTTTCCTTCAAGAATTAACTTGCTGTCTATTTCGGAGAGTCTTGATGGAATATAGTTTTCGTTCAAGAAATATACTTTGGAATACTTCTGCAGAAGCTCCTCGTCGGTTTTGGATAGTTTATCCAGGTCGTAGACGGTGTTAATGACTTCTCGGTATTCTTCTTCAAAGTCATCATTTTTACGCTTTTCTCGTCGGTAGCTGTTTTCCATCTCCGCTAGAGCATTTTGAGTATTGGTGAGTTCGTCTTCCAGGTTGGCTACAATACTACGTTGCATACTATCTAGCTCAGAATAGGCTTGTTGCAGTGTCTGCAGGTCGCTTTGCAATGAGAAACTTTTGAAGCCTAGATATCCGGCTCCAATCATGAGTACTAGCAAGATCACAGCAAATAGCTTGGCCTGGGCTTTAATTTTTTCTATCATACGGGGTATTGTAACACTTAAGTACCTATTGAAAGTAACAAGTATCTGTGGTACTTTAGCTCCGCTTATTAGTAATTCTGAAAATCAAATGTCAGAAGAAAAAGTGCCGGCAACTGAGGCAAATGAAGTAGTAGACGTCGACGAACGTCAAAGCTACGAACTTGCTTTCCACGTACTTCCAACAGTTGCTGAAGGGGAAGTAGCTCAGGTCTTTCAAAGTATAAAGGACCTTGTCACAAAAAACGGTGGCGAAATTTTTGACGAAGAAGAAGCAAAACGTTTTGACCTTGCTTACGAAATAGTTAAGCATTTAGAAGGTAAGAATAGGCGTTTTTCCAGCGCTTACTTTGGCTGGGTACGCTTTAAGGCAGAATCTGGAGCAGTCCAAGCTCTTACGGAAGAGGTAGACGGTCGTAGCGATATACTCCGCTCGTTGCTTATCCGCCTTACCAAGGCAGAAGAAGCTCATCCGTTTCGCTTTCACGAAGCTTTGGGTAAATCTCGAGTGGAAACTGTTGCAGTAGAAGAAAGCGACAAGAAGCTCGAGCTGAAAACCGAGAACGAAGAAGAGGCGGAAGTTGATGCGGAAGAAATTGACGAAGCTTTGGAAAAAAGCGAGGCCTAATGTAAAATAAAGCCATGAATATAAACAAAGCCATGGTATTCGGGAATCTCACTAGAGATCCGGAAATGAAGTCACTGCCAAGTGGCATGCAGGTTTGCTCATTTTCTTTGGCTACCAATCGTGTTTATAACGACCGCGATGGTAACCGCCAAGAACAAGCTGACTTCCACAATATTGTAGTTTTTGGTCGACAGGCAGAAAACTGTGCCAAATATCTACATAAAGGCAGTAGTGCCTATGTTGAAGGACGCATGCAAACTCGCTCTTGGGAAAAAGATGGAGTCAAGCATTATCGCACCGAAGTGGTGGCAGATAGAGTCCAGTTTGGTCCTAAGAATACCGGTGGTGGGGGAGCTCCCGCCAATAACTCCGGTAGCGAAATGCCAAAAGATGAAGCACCGGCCGCACCGGTGGATTATCCAGAAGAGGAAATTAATCCCGAAGACATACCCTTCTAAGTCTTCAAATATACCCAATCTGCTTTGTCAGACGGCGGCAATTTGAAACTCACCGTAGCAACCTACGACTCGTTCCAAATTCCTTGCCTTCCTCGCATCTTGGATATCTTGAAAACTTAGAAAGAGTGTATTAGGAAAATACACAATTGATCCTCAATTGAATTTGAACTTAAAATTAACAATCATGTCAGAAGAAACAATCACACAGACAGTCAACCATGTTGACTACAAAGACATCAATCGTATCAAGAATCACCTGAACCCACACTCTCGTATGCACTCTCGCAAGCGCACTCATATGAGCGCCAAAGCTCAGCGACAGTTTGCTCAGGCTACCAAGAGAGCTAGGTTTATGGCTCTTGTGCCATACGTATCACACTAGAAAAAACTAAAGACCGGCGCCGAAGGCGCCGGTCTTTAGTTTTTTCTACTATTATGCTTTGTCTATTCTCTCGGTATAAGAGACAGTGTCAGTGTTTACGGCTACCACATCTCCTTGGTTTATAAATTGAGGTACTTGTATCGTAAGGCCGGTCTCAAGTTTAACTTCTTTGGTCGCGCCACTTGATGTGTTGCCTTTAACAGCATCGCTGGCTTCGGCCACCTTCAGGTGCACTTTGATAGGGGTGTTGATGCCGATTATTTCGTCGTTAAACATTAAAGCTTCCACTAGGCTGTTTTCAGTGACAAAATCCGCCAGTTTACCCACTATTTCTTCTTCCAGTTTGAAACGCTCGCCAGGATTATCCGGGGAGCAAAACCAATATTCACCACGGTTATGGTAGAGATACTTTACTTCACGTTTTTCCATTTCCGCTTCTTCCAGCACATCAGCTTGGTGGAAGGTGCGGTCGAGAGTAGCGCCGGTGCGAAGATTTTTTAGTTTTACATTGTTACTGGCCTTCTGACGGTCTTTCTTAGATATGGCGGAAGAAAGTACCGAATAAGGATCACCATCAAGGATGATCGTTTTTTTCGGAGTAACTTCGTTGTATTGCAATTTAGCCATACTAAAACAAGTTTTAAATTTAAAACTGGAAATTACTTACGCGTCGTCTTTAAGAGCTTTGCGAATGTGCTTGAGGATTTCGTTGGCAAGCTTTTTGTCACCATTTAAGGTGGTACGAGCTGCGTCATAGCCTCGCCCCAGCTTTACTACACTCGACTCATCACCACCCGGTGGAGTATAGGAGTAAGAAGCGCCGCTTTTGTTTACAAAGCCGTACTTCTCACCAAGCGCCAACAGCTCCCCTGAACGACTAATACCTTCACCGTAGATAAGATCGAACTCTGTTGTACGGAAGGGGGCAGCTACTTTATTTTTCACCACCTTAACCCTGTGTCGCCCGCCGACCACTTCGTCACCTTTTTTAATTTGTGCTATTCGACGGATGTCTAGGCGAACAGAGGTATAGAATTTTAAGGCTTTACCTCCCGGAGTGGTCTCTGGGTTACCAAACATTACTCCCACTTGCATACGGATTTGGTTAATGAAGATCACTACGGTTTTGCTCTTGGCGACTATGCCGGTGAGCTTACGCAACGCCTGACTCATAAGGCGAGCTTGTTTGCCAACATGGTGAGCACCCATTTCTCCTTCAATTTCATCTTTAGGTGTAAGGGCGGCCACAGAGTCAATTACAATTACGTCTATTTGTCCACTACGTACCAGTGATTCAACAATCTCAAGTGCCTGTTCACCGCTGTTTGGTTGAGAGACGAGTAGCTCGTCGAGATCTACCCCAATCTTCTTAGCGTATTCCGGATCCATCGCATGTTCAGCGTCAATGAAGGCACAGATACCTTTGGTTTTTTGCGCCTCTGCCACAGCATGCAGAGAGAGGGTAGTTTTACCGGAAGATTCAGGACCGAATATTTCAATGATACGTCCACGCGGGAAACCGCCAATACCCAAGGCGTCGTCGAGTCCGATAGAGCCGGTGGAAATCGCATCGACATCTACTTTTTGACCTTCGTTTAGGGTCATAATGGCGTCGTCGCCAAACTTAGTTTTGATGCTGCGCAGAGTCTCTGCAATGTCTGCGGCAGACTTGTCCTTCTTCCCTTGAGCCGGGGCTTTTTTAGTACTTTTTTTGGTTGGCATAGTTTAGTTGTTATTTGGTATATAGACGTATCCTCTGACCTCACTCTTCTTGCGACCAAAACGGTCTTTGGCCAAAATGGTGACTATATTATAACCGGTTTGGAGGTAGACCGGCTCCTTGAAATCACCATCTTTTGTGGTCGTGAGAGGGCGACCATTGAGTTCAAGGTATGAAGAGTTTTGGACGTTACCTTGTATAAGTATGGGTATTTCGACGACAGTTGAAGTCGGTTCATTGTATAGCTCTATTATTGGGCCGGCTATTATGAAACGACCTTGATAAAGAAGATACAAGATAAATATTGTTATACCACCGATTACTAGTGCGCTCTGCACCAGAGTACGAAAAGTAATATACCTAGACATGGTCTTCATCTTCTCCCTCTCCGTCGTTGTTTCCTAAGAGTATTTCACGAGGTTTAGAACCTTGCTGTGGACCGATAACTCCTTTTTCTTCCAGTATATCTATAAGCCGCGCTGCGCGTGAGTAGCCAATACGGAGCTTACGTTGCAGGTATGAGGTTGACGCTTTACCTGCTTCCAGTACCGCTTGCTTCGCGTCTTCGTAGAGGTCATCATCGGCGTCGTCATCTACCATAGCTCCAAAGAAAGCATCAGGGCTACCTTCTTTTTCATCAAAACTGATAGAGTCTAACTCTTGTGCTTCGGTTTGGTTCTTCAGGTAATCCACTACTTTCTTAAGTTCATCTTCAGAGATAAAAGCAGACTGGAGGCGAACTGGCTTTGCCAGTTCGCCGGACAGAAACAGCATGTCACCTTGCCCCAGAAGCTTCTCAGCACCGACTTGATCGAGGATTGTGCGTGAATCTACCTGCGAAGCCACTTGCAGAGCCAGGCGCGAAGGGATGTTGGCCTTGATAGTACCGGTAATAACATTTACAGAAGGACGTTGGGTGGCTAAGAGCAAGTGAATACCAACCGCACGACTCATCTGTGCTAAGCGTACGATACTGGCCTCCATCTCACGCGGGTAAGAACCCATCAAATCAGCCAATTCATCCATCACAATAACTATGTATGGCATTGGTTCCGGTAGATCAGTTTTTTCTTCTTCTTTAGAACCACTCTTCTCCCATTTGGTTTTAGCCGGTTTATAGATGTTTTTGTGGTACGAATCGATATCTCGCACTTTTTCTGTTTGTAGTACGTCGTACCGTCTTTCCATCTCTCTGATAGCCCATTTCAATGCTCCCAGAGCTTCTTTTGCCTGTGTAATTACAGGGTGGAGTAGATGGGGAATATTGTTGTATAGGGTAAGTTCTACACGCTTAGGGTCTACCATAATGAAGCGCAGTTGATCCGGTGAATTACGGAAAAGAAGCGAAGTGACCAATGTATGGATAGTAACCGACTTACCGGAGCCGGTGGTACCGGCAATCAGACCATGAGGCATCTTTGCGATGTTACAGAAGTGGGCTTGGCCGGTGATATCTTTACCAAGAGCAACGAGGAGTGGTTTTGGTGAGTCGATATATTCGGGAGATGCCAGCAAGTTAGCCAAGCCCACGGTGGCTTTCGCCATGTTCGGCACTTCGATACCGACGAGGGATTTTCCGGGAATTGGAGCTTCGATGCGTATCGGCGAGGCGGCCAGTGCCAGCTCCAAGTTATTCTGTAGACCAACAATTTTTGAAATACGCACACCTTCAGCCGGCTTCAGAGCGTAGCGGGTGACGGTTGGACCGATAGATACTTCGTCCATTTCTACTTCTATATTGAAGTTTTTTAGAGTACGTTTGATTATATTGGCGTTAGCCTTGACATCACCGGTCTTTGCTTTGCCTCGATCCTTCTGAAGCAGTGAAAGCGGCGGTGGAGCATAGGTACCTTCAAAGCTCGATACTACAAAACTCTCACCCGCTTTAGGTAGCTTGAACATTCCACCAGTATCCTGCTTTGACTTGCGTTCGCTTTCAACCTCAACTTCTTCTTCACTATCTTCCGTAGCTTCTGGAGGAAGCTCTAAGCCGGCGATATCGTCGGTTTCCCTTTCTTCCTCTTCTTTGGCTTTCTTCGGCAGCTTGAAGCCCAGGTCGAAAATAAGCAGTATCGAAATAAGAGAAGTAGAGGCAAGTACCACTCCGGTGGTCCATGGCCCCATAAGGAAATTAAGAGGATAGTATAGTGCCATACCAACCATTCCGCCCAAACCCTCTCGGTACAAACCCATCAAACCAAGCATTGAAATAAACAAGACAGCAATGCCAATTACCTTTGAGAGACTAATTTCATCATCGTCTCTCGGATTCAACAGTGCGTATATATAAAAGCCACATACCAAAGGTGCCAGGAAGGCTCCGCCACCGAAGAGCCAGTGCAGAGCCAATGCAGTCCACTCACCGACAATACCGGCCAAGTTCAAAAGTGAAAGAATAAAATACACTGCGATAACAAAACAAATCACTGCGCCAATAGCTTGGCGAGTGTGAGGAGACAGGTCGTCAAAAAACGCTCTACGAGATGGTTTTCTTGGCTTTCTTGGCACGGATAAATTACTGAATATGCTTATAAGTAACTAGATAATAATACCACGCATGAAGGCATGGGGGTCACATAATTATGTGTTCGAGAATGAAAAAGATCTACCGGGAGTGTCCGCATACTTACTTACTCCTGCCGTGTTGACAGAGAATACGACAAAAGCGAACGTGCGGGTTGTATAAAGGACAAAAATGTGCTAAAGTATGACTACTAAAAGTTGTCTTTTATATTAAAGACAAATATGGATACAAACGACATCGTAAAGGTCACACAAGCGGCGCATCGCTTGATTGAAGACCAACAATATTACCAATACGTTTTCAAAAAGACAGAAAGAATCGTGTCGGTTGTCTTTTATGTGTCTCAGAATATAAAGGACACATCTCGCAATAAGACACATTTAATCGACATAGAAGACACAGCTCGTAATCTTCACAATGTCGTACTGGGCTCTTTGGAGGTGCGAGCTCACGTGGCGGACGATGTGGTCGATGCTGTAGTGCAAGCTTTGGTAGCGCTTGAGAGTAAGCTTCAGATCGGTTACTCGGTCGGTCTCTACAACAGCAATGTACTGAATTTACTATATGGTGAAATCGACTCTGTGCTTCGTACAATAAAGAAATACAAGAGCGTAGAGTCACCAATAGATTTATCACCGGCGTCTACGGCCGGTAGCCTGGTCGCAAAGTCTACCAGTAATGTCAGTAAATCCAAGGAAGCAACTCCGAGTGCCAAAAGCACTTCTCGACGCGAACATATAATGGCCACCCTTGAGTCATTAGGGGAGGCTACCATTAAAGACATTTCAGAGGTAGTAACGGACGTAAGTACAAAGACAATTCAACGTGAACTGATGTCTATGATAAAGGACAATTTAGTGGAGAAGGAAGGTGAGAAAAGATGGTCTAAGTATAGGCTTAATAAAGGACAGGTTATGTAAGTGATGTCTTTTAGATGGATTGGTGAATTATTTGTTGCACGGGTTCTGGATCTGTAGCAAGCGAACCTCACAGAACGGGAAAATTGTGTAAGAAATCCTCCACTAGTCCGTCTTTACGGGCAGAGGGTTAAAGGGTTTATGCTGTTGACTTACATAGTTGAAAAGCGTATTCTCCTTCCGATATATCCACAGGCGCAACGATACATTTGGTTAATCCACTATTGTATACTGAAGTTGCGTCGCTTGAGCGCTTTTTTAAAAGAACTCAAGAGGATAGACATGAACGTTGACAATGTTTGGCTCGCCAAACTACATATAATATATAGTCAACCGCCTTGCGTGAGGCGTTAAATTGCGTATTACAGAATACTTGGTTCAGAAACGGTCAGTTAAAGAAAGGAAAGAATAAATTTTGAATTACAACTTAACTTTTGGTAGTCGACCGAAAGTTTGGTGAATGGCGACCGAGGTCGCTTACAGTGGAGCGTAGCTCCTTTGTAAGCGACCTCGGTCGCAAATATGAATTAGTTCATATTACTAGTAAAATTAAGAGTAATCTTAAACTTTACGATTGTTTCATATTGCAATCGTAAAGTAGAGAGTTAAATACTCTCAAAAATAAACTTAAGTTATGTCTATTACACAGAATGTGGCTGCTAAGTTCGCTGTAGCGATCGTAGCAGTAGCGATGCTGTTCTCTGTTGTAGCTCCGGCTAAAGCACAGGACGTATCGAGCATGTCACTAGACGAACTGATTGCACTAGTTGCTCAGCTTCAAGCTCAGCTTGGTCAGTCAAGTTCTTCTTCTGACGTATGTCCATACACTTGGACACGCAACCTTAACATGGGTGACACTGGATCAGATGTAAAGATGCTCCAGAAGTTCCTAAACAGCATGAGCGAGACACAGGTAGCTGCTACCGGTGCCGGTTCTGCTGGAAACGAGACTGAATACTACGGCCCAGCTACTGGTGCTGCAGTTGCGAACTTCCAAATGAAGTACCGCGCGGAGATTCTTTCTCCACTAGGTCTTGTTAATCCAACAACTTACTTCGGTAACTCAACCAGAGCACAAGCTAACGCTCTATGTGTAGCTGATTCTTCTGATGACTCATCAGACGATTCTTCTGATGACTCATCATTCTCTGGCGACGGAGAAGGTCAGTTGACTTCATTCTCTGAAGAAGCTCCGGAAGCTACTACAGTTGACGAAGGTGAAACTAAGGGAGTGTTGAAGGCTTCATTCGAAGCTGACGACGCTGACCAGAAGATCACTCGCGTTGATGTAGACTTCCAGGCTGCTGACTCTACCGAGTCTGACAAGCCATGGGAATACTTCGACACTGTTACTATCTTGGTAAACGGTGATGAAGTCGGTTCTATGGATGCTGACAGTAAGAGTGACTGGGATGAAGATGATGGTGACAATCCATCAACTTGGTCAATGCGTTTCTCCGGTCTTGACGTAGTCGTTGAAGACGGTGACGATGCTGAAATCGAGATCGAGGTTACTGTTAATGGTAACGTCGACAGTGGTGATGAAGGACAATCATGGGAAGCTGCTATTCCGGTAAACGGAATCCGCGCTGTTTCTCCGAACGGTTTGTCTGAAACCTACCCTGCAACTGAGTTGAACGAAGACTTCACTGTGGCTGGTTCTGACACCGGTACTCTAGTGTGGTCAGAAAACACTGACAACCCAGATGCAATGGCAATTTCTCTAGACGATACCAATGATACAGATGACGTATTGCTAGCTATCTACGATGTAGAAGCTGACAACCAAGACATCTTCATCAACGATGTATCTATTGCAGTAGTTGCCGCTACGCCAAATGGTACAGGTGACCAGATTAGCGACATGGTAGAAACATTCTACCTATACGCTGATGGCGACTTGGTAGGAAGTGAGTCTGCTCCAACAGCTGTGGCTCTGACTGGCGATGTTGTGTTCAACAACGTTGACCTCACAGTTGATGATGGCGAAACAGTTGAGTTCGAGATCCGCGCTGACTTCCAGCCATTGGATGGAACTGTTATCGCTGCCGCTGACACTATCCGAATCGACATGGATGCTTCAGATACTGATGCTGAAATGGCTTCAGGTGGTGACGAAGGTGACGCTGTTACCGCTACAGGTGACATCACCGGTAACACTCACGCATTGTTCACAGATGCTCCTATTGTGACTCTAGTAAGTTCAACTATCACCAAGACATTGTCTTGTGACGGTGCTTGTGCTTCTGGAGAAGCTGAACGAGCAGAAGCTACTATTGTCTACACCGTAGAAGCTCCATCTGGTCAGACAATTTATCTACCGGATGAATTCGTTCAGGATACAAACGAAGCTGACACAACCTACGGTGCCGGTTCAACTTTCTACGTAGATGAAACTGGCGCTGCCAACACAGCCACTGCTGCATTGTTGACATCAACTGATGCAGACACAGATGCTAATGGTTGGTCAGTAAGTGCTGGTTCAACTGCAACCTTCAAGGGTTCTGTAACTGTTACAGCTAATGCTGACGGTTATTACCAAGTTGGTATGACCTCTATTGAGTGGGCAACCACTTCAACTGATGGAGGTTCTGCAACTGACTACACTTACAGCATGTATCCAGATTGGGAAACTGATCCTATCTACCTAGAGATGACAGCGTAAGCTAGTCTCTAAGTAAGATCAGATTAAGATTCTTTAATCTAGGTTTACAGAAAAAGCCGCCCCGAGGGGGCGGCTTTTTCGTGTCTAAAAATTAACCGAGGGTAACCCTAGGGATTTCCCTAGGGTTACCCTCGGTTTTGATTTATATTTGTTATATTGATGTATAAGATGACAACACGATATACATCATTTGCGGAAGGAGAGTTTTATCATGTATACAATAGAGGAGTAGATAAAAGAGTTATTTTTAATGTAGAGAAAGATTTTAGTCATTTCCAACAACTCTTATATATGACTAATACTTCTAAGGGAATTAATTCACGTGACATCAAGAAAAATGAGGCAAGTATATTTGATTACGATCGTGGAGATCAACTAGTTGCAATAGGTGCTTATTGTCTAATGCCGAATCATTTTCATATACTGCTGACTCCTTTAGTAGAAAGGGGAATAAGTACGTTTATGAATAAACTCACTACTAGCTATTCCATGTATTTTAATAAGCGTAATGATCGTACAGGCAGATTATTTGAAGGATCATTTAAAGCTAAGCATGCAGACAATGACGAGTATTTAAAGTATCTATTTGCCTATATTCACCTCAATCCCAGAAAGTTATTTACTCAGAGGACGGATGTATTACTAGATATTTCTAATTATCACTATAGTAGCTTAGCCGACTACGTGTACAACAATAGAGAAGAGGGTAATATACTAGATTATGAAAAATTTCCAGATTACTTTGTTTCTTCAACAAAAATACTAGAGGAATTAAACGAATGGCTAGGGTATAACCCTTCTCCCTAGGGTTACCCTCGGGAGAGGTCACCTATCCTGGTAACAGGTCGGTCTTGTGACGGAACATCAGTAGACTTTCGTGTCAATTTTGTATTATTCTGTTGTATATATGCCTGTTAAGTTTGAGCTACCACATCTTTTTGTTCTCTTTCTGGTGTTTTTATTACCGTTTGTTTACTCAGATGCTTTGGTTTATGGCTATAACTTTAGTAAGGCGACTTTTCTTATTATCTTCTCACAGGTGGCTTTTGCTAGTTGGCTGTACCTTCTGTGCTGTAAAAAAGATTTTTCCGTTAACTGGAAAAATGGCGTTACAGTACTATTCTTTTCTTATATAGCACTACTCACTTTTAGTAGTTGGCTGGGACCCGACTCGAGTTCTTCGTTTTGGTCCTCTTATGCCAGAACTGATGGGTTGCTATTGTGGTATCACCTTGGTCTTTTGTATTTGGTCTTAAGTAGTTTATTCAGCGATAAAACATTTGTTACCGGCACTTTAATTGCATTTGTGTCATCTACCGCTCTTACTTCGGTATTCTTCGCTTTTGGACCGATGTTTTTTGACTGGGCAGAGTTTTCACCGAAAAGCTTTTCTACCATTGGAAATGTGTCCAATGCCGGCACTTTGTATGTAGTTGCAATACCATTGTCTGTTTATTTGTGGAAACTCACTAATTCTCGAACAATCAAAAGTATATCGCTTTTTTCGATCCTCTCACTATTGGTTGGTCCGATAATACTTAATCCCAATGTATTATTGGGTGATGTGATGGGTCTCCTTGGTGAATCTAGGGTGGTGTTACCAGCCTTAACTCTTGGAGTGTTGGTATCGTATGCAATCTTTGGAGTTTTCTCGGCAAATAAGCGAAGAAAAATAATCGGATTGAGTTTTTTGTCTGCGGTCTTGGTGGGGGTGGGGTATCTGGTGTTTGGTATTGTGAATAATCTTGCTTTCATCCAAAGTATTTTCACCAAACTTCACTTGGGATCGAGGCTGCTGTTTTGGCAAGCTGGTATAGAAGGATTCTTGGAAAGACCAATACTGGGATGGGGGAGAGGAATGTATGAGTTGTCATTTTATAAATACTTTGACCCGGCACTGTATTCGCAAAAATACGCTTTTGAGATATGGACTGATAAAGTACATAACCTCCCTCTACAAGTACTTATAGAAACAGGTTTGGTTGGCTTTGTTGTGGTATTAATGTTGCTTGGTGTCATCAGTTTTTATTTGGCCAGGTCAGAAGAGGGTATTCTCGGACAGAATTTTTGGTTGCTAACAGCGTTTTGGGCTTTTTTGGTCCAATCCATGGTTAGTACGGATTCTGTAATTGGTTGGTACGCATTTATTATTCTATTAGCGCTCATTAGTACTCGAGTACACAATAATAATACTGAGCAAAGTGTCGTAGTAGACAAGGTGAAGGAGTTTTTTAGAAAGAAAACTTATATGCAGCCTTTGTTTGCAGGTTCACTCATTATGCTAGTGTCTATAACGATAGCTAACTTGGCGATACTGCCTTATGAAAAAGCTAAACAACTCAAAATCGCCATCAACTTGCCGTTGGAAAACAGATTAGAGATGTTGACGCTGTGGGTAGATCAATATCCGCAGTATCCTGACCTTGATTACTATCTGGTCACAAAAGAATTGCGTTTTGTCGATGAAATATTGAGCACAGGTAATATCACCAGTCTCAAAGATGACAGTCGCTCAATTAACCTTGCTTTGTCCCGAGTACAAAACTTGGTGGAACTAAACCCCGGAAACTACAAGTTCTTAATTAGATACATGCAGTTGGTCAATATCAGATTGGCATTGGATATCGGCAGTTTTGATGATGAATACCAGGAAGTCGCTACTTTGCTTGAGCAATATGGCAGTAACCCTCTCACGCATCAAGAGTTGGCCAAGTATTATTATTTGATTGGCGACTCAAAGACAGCTCTCTATCATGCTGAGTACGGCCTCAGCCTAGTATCTGAACCTGCTCTTCAAGACGAGCTCCAACTTATTATTGACACGATTTCTAATTCTCAACAACTTGTAACGGAGCTGTGATGTGGGGTTGTCGCTTCATATTAAGTATAATCTGCGCACAATTACTGTTGTAATTGTGACTAAAATAGTGTTCTAACGTGGCAAGTACCATGTAATTACATGGTACAATCAACACAAATGAGACTTTTTAACAAAACTTTTTACCGCTTTCTCTTTGGTTTTGTGGCGATTATTGCCGGGTCTCTTCTTCTAATTATTCTGGCCGGCACTTTTTTGTAGATAGTGACGTACGTACGAACGTAAGTACGCTCGTACGTACGTGGCACACAACCACTCCTCATTTCTAATCAATTGGAAATCTACACACAAAACCTTTCAGTCGACTGAAAGGTTTTGTGTGTTACAGAATGATTGCAAATTAGTATCGGTTTGCTATATTAAGCGGTAACAGACTCATGACAGTTGGTGTTTGTTCGTAAAGGAGCAAGCTCAAAGAGCCGTTTGGCTCGCCAACCGAAGTCCAACTATGAAACCGTCCGGTTTCCGTTAGCTTGGTGGTCGACCTCACACTCTTGTGAGTCTGGAATATTAAGTAATCCATATAAATATGGCCATTACAAAAGAGAAGAAGGAAGCAATTTTAGAGAAACTCGACAGTGTAAAAAACGACTCCGAGTCTATTGTATTTGTGAACTTCAAAGGTCTTTCCGTTGCCGATACTACCGCTATGCGTTCTAAACTACGCGCAGAGGGAGTGAACTACATGGTAGCGAAGAAGACTCTTATCAAACGTGCTTTCGACAATACTTTTGAAGGTGAGATGCCGGAACTGGAGGGAGAAATCGCACTCGCGTATAGCAAGGACGCCATCTCTCCGGCACAAAACATCAAAGCTTTCGCTGGTGAGTTCAAGGATAGCATTGCTATTGCCGGTGGTATTTTCCAAGGAGTATACAAATCTAAGGAGGAAATGACAGACATTGCGTCTATTCCACCGCTGCCAGTACTACGTGGCATGTTTGTAAATGTTATTAACAGCCCAATCCAAGGTCTGGTGATTTCACTTGACCAGATTGCGGCTAAGAAATCGTAATCTAAAAAATATGAGTGACGAAAACGAAAAAAAGGAAGT